>JBKPCP010000113.1:0-13729 GCA_046727475.1 Actinomycetota bacterium
AGACCGCCGAGAAGGGGGCGATCTCACCACCCATTTCTGCGTCGAACCTGGACACCTCGTTGGCCGCGTCGGCTGAGGCAGAGAGCGTGTCGGCTGGCAGTGTCACCGGCAAGTTGGCGATACGGGCTGGTATCGAGGCTCGATACGGGCCCTGGTGCCTACGGCGCTGTGTCCGGGAGGCGACACCGGGGAGGATTTGGCTAACCCAAGGCCGCTCCTCGTACGTCAGACTTGGCCAGTGGGGTGCTTCGGCTGTGGCGGTCAGCGGGTACCTCCTCCCCTAGGGTCAACCAGGAACACCTCAGAGACTGTTATCAGATAACCATGTAAGTGATAACGACGTCAAGCAGCCGTTTCACTTACGGCCGGCCCGAGTCTCAAGGCCCGACGAATGCGGCGGGCCTAACAGAGATACTCCACCCGCCGGGGTCCTTCTTCGGGAGCAGCACATCGTCCCGAGCGGCTTAAGGACGCAGCACAGCGACCACTGCGGCCTCTACCTGCGACTATCCCCCCACTGGCTTCCCCACCAGCCCCACCAGCGGGCAACTGACGTCATCTCATACCACGAACCATGCCACGCCCATTAGGAAGCGTCGGACGCGAACGGCTTTGGTTGGGCTCGCCCACCTTGTCCTCATTGGGTGGCTCATCCAGTGTGCCGGGCCGACGCACCGCGTGCGGGCCAGGCAGCCCGGCATGTGCGTACCGCGGTGGCCATGGTGCTCGTACCTTCACCGTGTGAGAGCACCGCCGGTGCGCATCCGCCTATTCGGCCTGGTGCAGACCGAGTTGCTGCAACCTGGCCAGGGTGTCCTCCAGGCCCCAGGCAGCGGTGATCCGGCCGTCGAGGATGGTGAAGAAGTACACCCCGGGCACGTTGCGGAACCGCTTGCCGGTCGGGGAGTGTCCCAGCCATTCGGCTGTGTGGGTTCCGGAGCAGGTGAACCTTCCGACCACTCGGTCGCCCTCAGCAATCAGTTCGACGATGCGCATCTCGACGTCGGTGAAGCTACGGAGGAAGGGCTCGATCCACCGGCGCGCCGCGTCGACGAGCCGCGCGTCGTAGATCTCGTGGAGCACGTCCAGCCGCCTCTGGTTCATCACCTCGTCGATGAGGCGCCGTACCACCTCCTTGCCTGCGGTGCCCGCTGGATCGTGACTCGTACCGCTCATGAGGCGCGCGGAGCGTACATGATCACTGCGACGCCTGCGAGGCAGACCGCGGCGCCGATCAGGTCGTACCGGTCGGGCCGGAAGCCGTCCACCAGCATGCCCCAGGCGAGGGAGCCGGCGACGAACACCCCGCCGTATGCGGCGAGGACGCGGCCGAAATGCGGATCGGTCTGGAAGGTGGCGACAAACCCGTACAGGCCTAAGGCGATGACCCCGGCGCCGACCCAGATGAGCCCGCGATGCTCACGGACACCTTGCCAGACCAGCCAGGCACCACCAATCTCAGCGAGGGCCGCCAACACGAACAGTGCCACACTGCGCGCAACGTGCATGCGCGCAGCCTAGAAGTCACTGGGTGATGTGTCGGGTCCGCGCCGTACAGTGCGGCCGTGAACGCTCCCCGGCACCGATGATCGAGGTACGGCCCGGCGCGTCGGCGTGGCAGGTAATGCTCGCGTACGCACGGGCCCTACAGGTAGCTCCGGCATCGCCGCCGCCGGCTCTCGCCCGGTGAGGTCGGGCCGCAGCTCCTGGAGAATGCACTTGCTACCGCCGCTGGGTTGGCCGTGATCATTCTGCTGCTCGGCTCACCGCATCCACATCGTTCGCCAACGCCGCGGTCACCGTCGGACGAATGCTCAGCGACACCTTCGCCGGCATTGCCCCCAGCTCGTCCCGTCGTTCATCGCCGCCCAAACTCGTCCGGGCCGCATCGGCGTCGACTGGTTCTGTCGCCGAGCCGAGGATGTGCGAAGGTCGGAACCGAACGCTGACCTCGGGGCTGGAGGGCGGTCGAGCCGGCCCGCCAGAGCCGGTCACACCGTGGCGTGGAGGAGAGGTTTCGCGCTGCCACAACGGTCAATGCCTTGACCACGCCCATGCGGAAACCGCATCCACTGCGTTCAGGATTGATCGGCGGGTTCGTCGTGTGGGGTGACGGATCCGGCGGAGCCGTCGACGGTGACGAGCTGTCCTGGGTGGAGCCGCTGGGTGGCGTCACCGGTGCCGACGACGGCGGGGATGGCGTATTCGCGAGCGACGAGTGAGGCGTGAGCGGCGAGGGTGCCGCCGTCGGTGACGATGGCGGCTGCGCGGGCGAACAGCGGCGTCCATGCCGGTGCGGTCGCTTTGGCGACGAGGACATCGCCGTCGCCGAATGCGGCGAAGTCTTGCGGGCCGTGCACGATGCGGACCGGGCCGGTGGCACGGCCCGCTGATGCCGGATGCCCGACGATTGCGCCGTCGCCGACCTCGCGTGGGCCGCGGGCTTCCTGCGCGGCGCGTTCGATCACGTCGCCAACCAGCCGCGTCGGATGCCCGAGCGTCAACGGTGCGGCGAGGGTCCGTTCGTGCTGCCACTGATTGCGGCGCTCACGCACCGTGCCGGCCAGCGATCCGGTCTCGCCAGCTAGGCGCCCTGTGGTTTCGTCGCGGGTGCAGAAGAACACGTCCTCGGCATCGTCGACGACCCCGGCGTTGACCAGGTGCTCGCCCAGGCGGCGGACGCAGGCGCGCAGCACCGGCCAGGCGAGCGTGAGGTCGCGGGCCTGCTCCTCCCGGATGACCGCGTAGCGCTGATTGACCCGCAGTAGCTGCTCGAACTGGGCCGCCAGCCGCGGTTCACCGCCTAGGGCTGCGCGGCAGGCATCTTCCGCGTTGCCGCGTTGCTCGGTGAGCTGGGCATGCCGTTGGCTTGGGTCCGGCAGCGCGGTGGTTGCGGTGGGCAGTTCTGCGGCGACCGGGTGGTACCAGTCGGCGCTTTGCACCGCGTGCGGCGTACTCACCGGTTGGGCGCCGGGTAGTCCGCGCAGCAGCACTTGCGCCCCGCCGTTGTCGTCTGGCAGCACGTGGGCTAGGTGTTGGCGGCAGAACCGGGTCAGGCAGGCTTCCATCTTCCACGCCGATCCGCCCACGATCGCCAGATACCACAGCTGGATCCCGGCCTGGTGGCCGAGCCGGTCGACCAGCTGCGCCAACCGGTCTGGGGCAGCCGTTGCGACCTCGATCCCGGCGTCGGCGACCAGTCGCCGGTGGGCGGGCAGACGATGCTCTCGCCATTCCCGGTCCAGATCGGCGAGGACGGCCCGGTCGGCCGCCACAGGGTCGCGGCTGACCCGGATCAACGCGTTGTAGAGGATCTTCACCGCCCGGCCGCGCCCCTGCCGCAGCACCCTGGCCAGCAGCATCGGTGACGGGATTGGGGTGGCGTTGTAGTACCAGCCGTTGACCAGCGCGTATCGGAACGGCACCCGCACCCCGACGCTGGCGTGCATCCCGTCGAGGAACCCGTCCTCCAGTAACGGCAGCAGCCAGGTGGCGAACAACGGGGTGACCGCCTCGGGCAGCCACTCGCCGAGCCGGAAGTTACGCATCCACAACCCTGGCCCGGGTGATGCCCACGACACCGGGTCCGGCACCGCCGTCATCGGTCGGGCCTGCAGCAGCCACAGCCGGCCGTCGCGGTCGACCGCCCACTCGATGTCTTGCGGCTGGCCGTAGCGGTCGGCTACCCGGCGGGCCAGGTCCGCCACCGCCTGCGCCTGCCCCGCCGTCAGCACTCGGCTCGCTGCCGGCATCGGACGGGTCACGGTGGCGTCGCGGGCCGTGATCGTCCACTCCTCACCGACCGCTTCCCCGGACACCAGTGGGTCGCCCAGCCCCGCCAGGGCGGTGACCACAGTCTGGTCCCGGTCACCGGTGAGCGGATGGGCGGTGAAAGCCACCCCGGCCGCGACCGGGTCGACCATCGCCTGCACCAGGACCGCCATCCCAGCCGGGCCGCCGCCGTGCCACCGGTGGTACGCCGAGACGCGCTCGGCGGTGGCCGCGGCGAAGCATCTCCGCACGGCCTGGCCCAGACCGTCGGTGCTGACGTTCAGGTAGGTCTCGTACAGGCCGGCGTAGGAGGCGCCGGGCAGATCCTCTGCCGCACCCGAGGACCGCACCGCGAACCTGTCAACGCCTACACGGCGAGCCGCGTCGGCCAACCTGACGTCCAGCCCGCCCTGGTCGTCGAGCGCACCCGCCGTGACGACCACACCCGGCGGCACAGGGAATCCGGCCGTTGCCAGTTCACCAAGCACACCGGCCTTCCCACCCACCGACGCCCGGTCGGCGGTTCCCGCTGTGGCCAGATCGAGGATCACCGCGGATATATTCATGACCCACCTTTCATAGGTAGTAACGCAAACTATTGCGATGCTACACTAAGGGTGGTGTGCTGAAGGTGAGAAGATCAGAGGAGGTGTCGCTTGTGCTGCCGATGCGACCCGAACTGCTCAAAGGCCACCTCGACGCACTCCTGCTGGCCGTCCTCGAACCCGGCCCGCAGCACGGCTACGCCGTCATCGACGCCCTGCGGGTCGGCAGCGACGGTGCCCTGGACCTACCCACCGGCACCGTCTACCCGGCGCTGCACCGGCTCGAACGCGCCGGGCTGATCGCTAGCGACTGGCAGACCGTCGGCGGGCGCCGCCGTCGTGCCTACCATCTCACGCCCGCCGGGCAGGCGGCGCTCGGCGAGCAACGCGCCGTCTGGGACCAGTTCTCCACCGCCGTCACCGCCCTACTCACGAGGCGACCATGGCCAGCCACCGCCTAGTCAACGACACCGGCACCGCGGCCGACGCCCAACTCGCCGAGTACCTCGCCGACCTCGCCATCCGACTGCGCGGGCCACGCCGCCGCCGCGACGCGATTCTCGCCGAACTACGCGACGGCCTCCTCCACGCCACCGAAGACCACACCGCCGCCGGGCTGACACCCGCCCAGGCCGTCGCCGCTGCGATCAACCAGTTCGGCGACCCGCAGGCCGTCGCCGACGCGTTCGTCGGCGAACTGGCCACCGTCTACGCCCGGCGCACCATCGCCTGGTACATCGCCACCGGACCGTTGGTCGGCATCTGGTGGCTCCTCCTGCTGCAACCACACCCCTGGCGCACCGGCCTCGTCGCACTCCTCGCCGCAATCCCCGTCCTTCCGCTGGTTGCCCTTGCGATCGCCACCGCTGCAGGCACCTTCGCCACCACCGGCCGCCTCATGCGTTGGCTCCCCGAAGCGAGCCCACACCGCGCCCTGGCCGCCACCACCGCCATCGCCACGCTGTGTGTCATCGGCGACGTCACCGTGATCACCATGTTCGCGGTCTCCGCAGCCCCAGTCCGCCCCCTAGCGGTCATCGCCGTAGCCGCCAGCCTCACCCGCATCGCCTTCAGCATCATCGTGATCCGCAAGGCGACTCAGATGCGCCGACGAAGCATCGACGACCATGCTCGCCGGTGACATCCTCGGCCTGCCGATCCCCGACGCGGGACCCACGTTCGCCGCGGCCCTGGTAATACACATCCTGTCCGGACTGACGGCCGTCATCAGCGGAGCGCTCGCAGCCACCGCCAAGAAACGCCCCGGCCGGCACCCGCGGGCCGGACGGATCTACCTATGGGCACTCGGCGGCGTCTTCACCACCGCCACCATCATGGCGATCATCCGCTGGCGCGAAGACGCCCACCTACTGGCCATCGGCATTGTCGCGTTCAGCCTCGGCCTCTACGGCTACCAAGCGCGCCGCCGCCACCGCCCCGGCTGGCCACCCCACCACGCCATCGGCATGGGCGGCTCCTACATCACCCTGCTCACCGGCTTCTACGTCGACAACGGACCCTTTCTACCCATATGGAAGCAGCTGCCGCACCTCACCTACTGGCTCCTGCCCAGCATCGTCGGCGTACCACTCATCTGGCGCGCCCTACACCGCTTCCGGGCGAAGCCCCGCCCGGCTGAGTCCGACCCGGCGGCGACCCGAGTCCGCATCGACTCGATGCCAAGCCCACCACCGAGCGGTTCGTCGATGTGAAACACATCGTGGGCCAACGCCCCACCGTCTGTCAGCGCCGCGATGGGAGGTCCGCGGAAAGGCCCGGTTGATCGCAACTCCCGGGGGCGATGCCCGCGTCGCGCCATTGGTGGGTGCAGTGGGCTTGGCTCCTAGCGTCGGGTCATGGGAAGACCACCATTGCCGTTGGGCACGCACGGCCGAACGGACGGATGCCGGCCAGGTCACCGAGCACCCGGATCCAGTAGCGGTGGTCGCCCGCTCGCGGCTCCAGTCCAGGCGAGGCACTGAGCTGCCGGCAGATCATGTCGAGGTCGATGACGCCCCGCGCCGTCACGGCCCGCTCGGCGCTCTGACCTGTGTCGAGCAGGGCCAGCGCAAGGTGTTGCTGTGACTCGGACAGGTCGGCCAGGCACAGCCCGGCCGCGGGTCGGGAAGGTAGGTCCAGACCGCGTCGACCATGCGCGCGATCACGCTGGACGTCGGATGCCTCGCCGCCATCACTCATCACCGTAGTACGCGCGGTGCCGGACCGGCTGGTCCGGCACCGCGCCACGCGATGGACGTCAGCCCGCCATCGTGTCGTACTGCATCTGCACCTCCTTCGCGCTCACCGCGCGGTCGAGGAACATCAGCGCGTCCGTTCGGCAGTTGCACGGGTTCCGCTCGAGGGTGTCCTGCGGGAAGCTGCCGCCGACCTTGATGCCGAGCGGGTCCGTCGCGGACGTCCCGTTGACACCGTCGACCTGCCACGGGTTGCCCGCAACGGCGTAGAAGCCGTCGAGCTTCTCGCCGTTCCTGTAGAGCGCCATCTCACCGGTGAGGTAGTCGAACGTCGCTGCCAGGTGGACCCACTCGTTCGGCGGCAACAAGGTCCGCCAGTCCTCGTTGGCAGCGAACGTCTGTGACGCCCCACCGTCCACTCGCCGTCCAAGCGCAACGAGCCTGAGCTCACCGTTGACGTTGATGACCTCGAGCAGGGCGCGGACCGCGTGACCCTCCGAGTTGCCGCTGAGGATCCCGGACAGGCCGACGGCGTTGTAGACATCTGTCGGGTCGGGGGTCACCGTGTTCGGGCTCGGGTTCTGGCCGGTCATCTTGAACCAGCCCATCAGCGTGATGCCCGTGGCCCCGTTGAAGGCGCCGAGCGTGTTGACGTCGGTGGCCTCGCCCGGGGTGCGTTGGCATCCGGCCAGCGACGACTCGAAGCAGACGCCGGCCTTCCAGTCGTCATTGCCGTTGTTGACCGGGTCGACCTGCTGGAGCTGGATGGCCTGGTTGCTGCCCGGGTGGGCGCCGTCGGCAACCCGCATCGCTTCGCCACCGTTGATCAGGCGCAGGAGCGTGTCCGACGATCCCTGATCCTTCTCTTCCCTCCCGTCCTGCTGGAACGGGTGCTCGAAGTCGTAGTAGGCGACCACGTTGTCGGCGATGCTCTCGTGCACGGTTGGCCGCACCCGCTGGTGCACCGAGTCGACGACCTTCCAGACCTTGCCGTTCGCCTTGGCGAGCAGGTAGAGCTCGCCCGTGGAGTCCGTGCCGAGGCGAAGATCGGCCCGCTCGTCGCCCACGAGATCCTGGACGCCGAGCCGCTTGCCCGTCGTGTCGTAGATCGAGAGCTCCTGAATCTCGGCGGGCTCGCCGCCGTGCATCATTGCGCCCGCCTCAGCGAAGAACAACCGTCCCTGAACGAGATCAGCGAAGACGTACTTGCCGCGCAGGTCGTCGAGCTGGCTGCCGCGGTAGACGAAGCCGCCGCTGATGGCATACCCGCTGTCGCTCGTGCACGACCATCCCGGCGTCGGGTCGTGGTCGTACGCCGCGACCGGGTAAGTGAAGCCGAACTCGGCGTCGTTCTCCGGCAGCGGGTAAAGGTTGCAGCGGTCAGCCTTGTCGAAGACGTATGCACCCTCGCGGACGCTCCAGCCGAAGTTGTCGCCCGGCTGCACCTCGTACACCGCCTCGATGGCGTGCTCGCCGATATGGCCGAGGTACATGCGACCGGTCAGCGAGTCGAAGCTGAACCGGTGCGGGTCTCGCATGCCGATGGCGTAGATCTCGCCCAGGGTGCCCGGGACGCCGACGAACGGGTTGGTCGCCGGTATACCGTACTGGCCGTTCGGCCCGTTGGTTCCGGCCGGGTCGATGCGGAAGATCTTGCCGTACGGCCCACCTCGGTCTTGCGGGATTCCGGTGTCCCAGCCTCGCCCGCCCTCGCCGATCGCGAGGTAGAGCAGGCCGTAGTCTTCGTCTCCCGGCTGGGCAGAGGGGTTGAAGTCGATCTGCTGGATCGCGTGGATCTGCCCAGGCATGCTGAGGCGGAGGACCTCGCGCCGGGTGCCGCTGAACGTATCGGCGGACGGGTCGGTGGCGGTCCACTCGGTGACGACCGTATGCAGGAACGGCGTCAGCCCTGGCGGCGACGGGTAGGTGGTCGGCTTGTCCGGCGGCGCGACGTTGCCTGGTCGCTCACTGTGGACGGTGTAGAACGTGCCGTTGGTCTCGAAGTCCGGGTGAAACGCGACGAACCCGAAGCCGCTGCCGAGCCCGCGACCAGAGAAGAAGTCCGGCGCGAACTGCGCAGCGACGTCGAGGTAGACGTGCGGCACGCCGTCCTCGACGAGATACAGCGGACCGTTCAGGTCCGGCACGTAGAGCCGTCCGGACCCGTCGGGCACCTCGCCGACGTAGTTGATGCGGTTGTGCCGCATCAACCGGCGGTCGACTGGCAAGGGTGTCGTAGCTGTCTGCGGGAACTGCGCGAGCTCCTCGATGACCACGCCGCGGTTGGAGAGGACCTCCTCCGGCAACGGGTCGTCGATCGGCGCGGTCTGCGCACTTGCGGTCGACAATGGCGGGATCAGTGCCGTGGTGAGCGCGAGCACGGCCACGGCCGCGCAGAATCGTGGCTTACCCATGGTGCCTCCATCACTCGTCGTCGTGTGCTGGGCTGGCTGGCCGGGTCATGTAAGCGCTTTCGTAAGCGGTTGCGTCCGACGCTATGCGCGGTTCTTCACTGCGTCAAGACAGGGCAACGCGGGAGTGACGTCCCGGAAACTGTTGCCATGCAAGGGTGAAGCGCAATCCGGGCAGGCCGAGGCGGCTGCCGCTCCAGGAGGACGGCAGCCGGACCGGCGGCGGCTAGCTCAGGTGGCTCGGGGCATCACCTCGGCGCTCCGGCCACGTTGGCCGGGGTCACAAGCAGAACGGCTCAGCTCCCATCGCGCTGAGGATTCCGCCGACGACGTGCTCCTTTAGCTGTCTGCGCCGACGAGCGACGTGACCCACGAGCGACCGCCGTCGTAGTACTGGCACCAGCGTGATCTCGACGGTCATCATGGGCAGCCCCGCCCGTCGTCTCACCAACCGGCGCCGGCATACCGCGACAACCACACATGCAGCGTCTGCCGCGACACCACCTTCGCCGCCACCTCGGTCACCGACAACCCGTCCTCGATCACCGTCAATACCGCCAGGTACCGCTGCTCGGCCACACTCAGCTCCCGCACCCAGACCACCTCCGAGCCCAGCCGAGAGGCAGCAAACGATCACGTCAAGGATCAACCGAGCGCATACACAGAAGAGTGGCCCCCGTCGGACTCGAACCGACAACCCGCGGATTAAAAGGACGCAGCATCGCGACGACTGTGGCCTCTACCTGCGACTATGCCCACACCGCATCTTCCACCAGCCCTACCCGGCCGACCCTGGTTGCCACGCCGAGTGCGCCGAACGACAAGCGGGCCGCCGCCGTGGCCTATGGCGCGAACGAACCCATCTGCGACCAGCGACGCAAACGCAGCGCTCTTGGTCAACCCGATCGCGCCACGCGTTGTACCTGCACCGAGCTTCCCCGTCAGCTCCTCCGGCCTGAGCATTACGCCACCATCCCCGCTCTCCGAATCTTGCTTCGCCCACGTGAGGAATGCGCCCGCACTGGTGCGAGCGCGTGACAAGCTCACCCAGCAGGGCTGCCGGTGTAGCTCGACATCGACAAGAGCGGCCGAGGTTCTCGACCACCTGGTCACGCCCGAGAAGCGCTACGAGTTCGCGATGGCCAGGCAGTAGAGCAAGCGGTCACGCCGTTCACCGAGCCTGGCGGGCGAGACGTGCCGCCGTTCCTGAGGTCAGAGAGGCGATCGCCACCCCGGTCACCAGGTTGATCAGCACCGTGGCGACCTTGGTGGACAGCTCTTGCGACGATGCGAAGGGCAACAGGGTCACGACGACGATCGCGAGTCCCATGATCCAGTTGAAGTATGCGAACGGACGCGGAACCGCGGCGATGAGCAGGTGGATCAGGACGGTCGCAAGCAGCGCAGCAATCGCCGCCGCGATGGCGTGGTTCATGGCCTCGGTTTCGTGAAGCCGCCTGGAGCGATGACCTCGACGTCGAAGAGGGCCGTCGCAATCAACACGCCGACCGCTGCGATCAGCACTTCCACCGGAGCGGTCGCGAAGCCCCCGGGCCCACAGCCGGCCGGTGTCGACGACTGGCCGCTGCGAGTAGGCAGGATTACCGTTCGTTATGGTCCATGATCGTCAGCGGACATCCTAAGCCCCTCACCCGGCCCGGGCAGTCCTTGCGTGTAGCCGAGACTCAGCTCGGACGGGCGTGGACGACCACGCCTGCGCGTCGTGGAGCGCCGCCCAGCACGAAACGGCTCACTGGCTAGTGGCCGGCGGCGCGAAGAGCAGGACACGCACTCGCGTTGGCGTGACATCGAGCTCGCGTTGCAGCGCGACACGTTCGACAAGGGCATACCCTGACACGCCGGAGTCGCCGACCGGCAATAATGCCACGAGCGCCAACCCGGCCTCAGTGAACTCGTCGGCATCCGGCTTGAGGATGTCGCCACATGCGACCGGATCACCGGTGTCGACGTCGGTGATGACCAGCGAGAAATTCTGGTCTGTGTATGCCGCCGCCAAGCCGAATCCGGGCGCACGGTCGGCTCCGTAGTACGCGAGAGTGACCGGCTCCCCCCGGCTAGCCGACTGCGAGACAAGGGCGTGATCAGCGAGGAGGAGTTCCAGCAAGCCAAGGCGAAGGCCCTGTCCTGACCACGGCGAATACGGGTCGTCCGCCAGGTTGCCGAACGACTGTAATCATCAACCAACGACCGACGGGTCTTCGGGGATGAACGCCGGGGGTGGGCACGGCCACTGATCAATGCTGCGGCCCGGGTAATGCGTCCTATTGCCGCAGTGTCCGGGGCAACTGAGACCGTGTCGCCAGAAGTGAATCCGAAGGTAGGCACTGCGGCATGGTGGTTAGGTCTCTGCGGTCTCGGCCATGATCTGGGCGGCCGCCTCGGCGCTCACGGCGTGCCTGGCTATGTTTCGGTAACCCTCAAGACCCCGCTGAAGCCGCTCGATCACATGGTCTTCCGCGATCGCGATGATTGCCGAGGTCCCGGGCGTCAGGGTCTCTCCGATCGCCTTGAGGTCCTCGTCGCGGAATCCCTTGTCGCGGACCTTGCCCCAGATCCCTCCGCCGGCCGCGCCGACCAGGGCCGTGCCGATGATGCTCGGGGGGAAGATCAGGCCGACCAGCCCGCCGGCGATGGCGCCGCGCTTCGCCCACTTCTTCCCGCTCGGGTCAGCGGTCTCCTCGAACTCCACGTTCCCATCGGAACCCCGGACGACGACCACGGCGTCGATCAGCTCGATCGAACCCTCCCGGTCCATCGCCCGGAAGTCCTGCAAGGCCTCCCCAGCCTGCTCCTCGTTGTCGAAGGCAGCGACGAACACTTGCAACAGCTTGTCAGCCATCTCCTCGCCTCCTCGGCACGGAATATATCCATTTCCGCGCCGGCCGACACTGACGATCCGCGCCCGGCGGCGAGATCACCCCACGAAGATGAAGCGAGTCCCGCCTTGGGCGTTACGGTTTGATCGCAGTGGGAGGAGCCGACCATGTATAGGTTCGACGTAAGCGTCTCCAGCGCGGTGAGCACGGCCGAGGGTCGGGAAGCAGCAGCGGCCGGGCCGCTGTCGCCTACGCTGCTGGACCAGATGCAGCGCTATTGGCACGCTGCCAACTACTTGACCGTCGCGCAGATCTACCTGCAGGACAACCCCTTGCTGCGTGAGCCGCTGCGGCGGGAGCACGTCAAGCCGCGGCTGCTTGGCCACTGGGGTACGTCTCCTGGCCTCAGCTTGATCTACGTCCACTTGAACCGGCTGATCAAGAAGCATGATGCCAATGTGATCTACCTGGCCGGCCCTGGCCACGGCGGTCCGGCGTTGGTAGGCCACGCGTACCTGGAAGGCACCTACTCGGAGGTCTATCCGGAGGTGAGCCAGGATGTGGGCGGCCTCCGGCTGCTGTGCCGCCGTTTCTCGACTCCGGGCGGTATCCCCAGCCACGTCAGCGTGCCGACGCCGGGTTCGATTCATGAGGGCGGCGAGCTGGGCTATGTGCTGTCCCATGCCTTCGGCGCGGCCTTCGACAACCCGGATCTGATCGTCGCCGCGGTGGTCGGGGACGGCGAAGCGGAGTCGGGGCCGCTGGCCGGCGCCTGGCGGGGCACCGCGTTCCTCAACCCGGTCCGCGACGGCGCGGTGCTGCCGGTCCTGCACCTCAACGGCTACAAGATCAGCGGTCCCACCGTGTTGGGCCGCGAGAGCGACGACGACATCGAGGCGTTCCTGCAGGGCAACGGCTACGAGGCCCATTTCGTCGAGGGCGACGATCCGCCGCGCGTGCACCAGGCGTTCGCTGCGACGCTCGATTGGTGCTATGAGCGCATTCGGATGATCCAGCAGGAGGCCCGGGCGAGCGGCACCTTCGAGCGACCACACTGGCCGGCCATCGTGCTGCGTACGCCCAAGGGCTGGACGGGCCCGAAGGAGGTCGACGGACACCCTGCCGAGGGCACCTTCCGCTCGCACCAGGTGCCGATGGCCGACACCCGTGACAACCCGGAGCACTTGGCGCTTCTCGAATCCTGGATGCGCTCCTATCGGCCGGAGGCGCTGTTCGACGCGGACGGCAAGCTCATCCCCGAATTGGCCGCCCTGGCGCCGGAGGGTGACCGCCGCATCAGCGCCAATCCGCATGCGAACGGCGGCAAGGTGCTGGTCGACCTGGACATCCCTGATTTCCGCGACTACGCGGTCGAAGTGGAGCGGCCTGCCGTCGTGCGGCGGGAGTCCCCCCGCGAGCTCGGCAAGCTGCTGCGCGATGTGTACGTCCGGAACGCCGCGTCGGCGAACTTCCGCCTGTTCTGCCCCGACGAGACCAACTCCAACCGGCTCGGCAACGTCTTCGAGGTCGAGAACCGCTGCTTCGTCGGCCCCACCCTTGACATCGACGACCACGTGGCGCCGGACGGCCGGGTCATGGAGGTGCTCAGCGAACACCTCTGCGAGGGCTGGCTCGAGGGCTACACGCTGACCGGACGGCACGGACTCTTCGCGACCTACGAGGCGTTCGCGATGGTCTCCGCGTCGATGACGGTCCAGCACACCAAGTGGCTCCAGGAAGCGATCAACCTCCCGTGGCGGGAGCCGATCGCGTCACTCAACATCCTGCTCACCTCGACGTGCTGGCGCAACGACCACAACGGCTTCAGCCACCAGGGGCCCGGCTTGATCGACGTGATGCTCTCCAAGCGCGGCACGGTGACACGCATCTACCTGCCGCCCGACGCCAACTGCCTGCTCTCGGTCGCCGACCACTGCCTCCGCAGCCGCAACTACGTGAACCTGATCGTG
>JBKPCP010000114.1:0-9797 GCA_046727475.1 Actinomycetota bacterium
GGATCGGGCGCGGGGCAACTGCGCGAACGGCGAAGCACCGTTCGGGCCAGGTCGGTCAGGTGCGTGGTCATCATGACCCCAGAGACCGGTAGTAGTCGATCTTGTGGCGGATGCGGTCCCGTCGCTCGTTCAGGAGCTCGAGATGGGCGACGAGCTGCTTGTCGTGGTCCTCTAACAATGCCACGCGGTCGGGCATCGTGTCGTCGCCGGAACGGACCAACTCCGCGAACCGGCGCAAGGTCTCGATCGGCATGCCGGTGTCGCGCAGGCAGCGCACCAGGTCGAGCATCTCGATGTCGCCGGCCTGGTACCGACGGTGCCCGCTGGGGGCGCGGTCGATCCGGCGGAGCACACCGATGCGCTCGTAGTACCGCAGCGTGTCGAGGCTGAAGCCGAACCGGTCGGCCACTTCACCAGGGGAGTAGTAGGTGTTCACGTTCTCGAGAATGGCACCTGGAGTCCACTCCAGGTCAAGAGCCTTTCCCGTACCCGCCGCCGCCGGGAGTCTCGACGACCAGCACGTCGCCGGGACCGACCTCGACGGAGTCACAGCCGGCTAGGTCGACGACGCTGCCATCGGCGCACTCCACCCGATTGCGGCCCAGAGCACCCGGTGCACCGCCCGCGAGGCCGTACGGCGGCACCCGGCGGTGGCCGGAGAGCGTGCTGACGGTCATCGGCTCCCGGAAGCGAAGCCGCCGGACGGCTCCGTCACCGCCCCGCCACCTGCCGTCGCCGCCACTGGAACGCCGTACCGTGAAGGAGTCCACCAACACCGGGTAGCGCCACTCCAGGACCTCTGGATCGGTCAACCGCGAGTTGGTCATGTGCGTCTGAACGACCGACGCCCCGTCGAAGCCGTGGCCCGCGCCCGAGCCGGACGCCACGGTCTCGTAGTACTGGTGACGGTCGTTGCCGAACGTCACGTTGTTCATCGTCCCGGATCCCTCGGCCTGGACGCCGAGGGCGGCGTAGAGCGCGCCGGTGATCGCCTGCGAGGTCTCGACGTTGCCGGCGACGACGGCGGCCGGGTACGTTGGCGCCAGCATGGACCCCGGCGGGACGACGATCCGCAGCGGCCGCAGGCAGCCGTCGTTCAGCGGGATGTCGTCGTCGACGAGTGTGCGGAAGACGTAGAGAACCGCAGCCGTGGCCACCGACGTGGGCGCATTGAAGTTTGTGTCGAGTTGCGGCGACGAACCGGTGAAGTCGATTGTCGCCGAACGGTCGTGGCGGTCCACGATGACCTGCACCCTGATCACTGCTCCGCTGTCCATCTCGTAGGTGAACTCGCCGTCGTGCAGCGCATCGACGACGCGGCGCACCGCCTTCTCGGCGTTGTCCTGCACGTGCCCCATGTAGGCCTGGACGACGTCGAGGCCGAAGTGGCCGATCATGTGCCGCACCTCCTCCGCCCCCTTCTCGTTGGCGGCGATCTGCGCTCGGAGGTCGGCGAGGTTCGTCGCCGGGTTGCGGGAGGGGTACGGCGCGCTCGTGAGCAGGTCGAGCGTCTCGGCCTCGCGAAGCCTGCCGTGCTCGACGAGCAGCCAGTTGTCGAACAGCACGCCCTCCTCATGGACCTCGCGGCTGAACGCCGGCATCGAGCCGGGTGTCAGCCCGCCGATCTCCGCGTGGTGCCCGCGTGCGGCGACGAAGAACAGCACGTGACGCCCGGCATCGTCGTAGACCGGCGTGACGACCGTGACGTCGGGCAGGTGCGTGCCTCCGTGGTAGGGGTCGTTGATCGCATAGACGTCACCGGGTTTCATCCAGCCGGCGTTACGACGGATGACCTCCTTGATGCTGGTCCCCATCGACCCGAGGTGCACCGGCATGTGCGGCGCGTTCGCGATGAGGTTGCCCTCCGGGTCGAAGAGGGCACACGAGAAGTCCAGGCGCTCCTTGATGTTGACCGACTGGGCCGTCGACTCCAGACGCGCTCCCATCTGCTCGGCGATCGACATGAACAGGTTGTTGAAGATCTCGAGCAGGACGGGGTCAGCGTCGGTGCTCAGTCGTCCGGCGTCCGGCCGCGCCTGGACGCGCTCGACCAGCAGGTGCCCGTGCGGCTTGACGGTCGCCCGCCACCCGTCGTCGACCACGGTGGTCGCGTCGTCCTCTGCGATGATCGCCGGTCCGGTGATTGCGAACCACACCGGAAGCCGCTCGCGCCGGTAGAGCGGGACGTCGCGCCATTCCCCGTTCGAGTAGAGGCTGACCTGC
The DNA here is from genome assembly GCA_046727475.1 of Actinomycetota bacterium. Taxonomy (GTDB): domain Bacteria; phylum Actinomycetota; class Actinomycetes; order Jiangellales; family Jiangellaceae; genus DAIUDS01. The sequence goes on from JBKPCP010000114.1 coordinate 2,224, forward strand.
TCACCCTTTGGGGAGCCGGGGTTGGGGCGGGAGCCGACACCCCCAGCCCCAACCCCTGTCACGTCCGGTTGTGCGGTGAGCCCCACCGCCTCGACGGAGACTGCTTCCACGATGAGCGGGCGATCCATCAGGAAGGAGTACGTCCGTCGGTACTCCGCCTCGAACTCGACGGTCATCTGGTCCGGCGCACCCAGCTCGACCGGCACGGCGGTGTCGGTGCCGTCGTAGCGCAGGTGTGCTCGTTTGGTGACCCGGATCCGGTCCGCAGGCACGTCCTCGTCGGCGAGCTCCTGGCGGGCGGCCAGCTCGAGCTCGTCGGAGACGAGAGTCAGGTCGGCCATGGCCGCCGGCTCGAGCCGGCACTCGACCGATCGTTCCCGCATCGCCGTCGTATCGGCGAGGCCGATGCCCAGCGCGGACAGGACTCCTGCCATCGGAGGCACGAGCACGGTCCGGATGCCGAGCAAGTCCGCCACGGCACACGCGTGCTGTCCGCCCGCGCCACCGAACGTCGTGAGGACGTACTCGGTGACGTCGCGACCCTTCTGGACGGAGATCTTCTTCACCGCGTTGGCCATGTTGGCGACGGCGATCGCCCGGTAACCCTCCGCGACCTCCTCGGGCCGGCGCCGGTCACCCGAGGCGGCTTCGATGTCGTCCGCGAGTGTGGCGAAGAGGCGCCGTACGACGTCGACGTCCAGCGGTTGCGCGCCGTCGGGCCCGAACACCCGAGGGAAATGCGAGGGCTGGATCCGACCGAGCATGACGTTCGCGTCCGTGACCGTGAGTGGGCCCCCGTTGCGGTAACAGGCCGGCCCGGGATCCGCGCCGGCTGAGTCAGGGCCGACCCGGTAACGGCTGCCGTCGAAATGCAGGACCGAACCGCCGCCGGCCGCCACGGTATGGATGTCGAGCATCGGTGCGCGCAACCGGACACCGGCCACCTGCGTGGTGAAGACACGCTCGTAGTCGCCGCCGTAGTGCGAGACGTCCGTGGACGTACCACCCATGTCGAACCCGATCACCTTGTCGAAGCCGGCGAGAGCGGACATCCGCGCCATGCCCACGATGCCGCCGGCCGGCCCGGACAAGATGGCGTCCTTGCCGCGGAAGTGGCCGGCCTCCGCGAGCCCACCGTTCGACTGCATGAACATCAGTCGCACGCCTGCGAGCTCGGCCGCGACCTGTCCCATGTACCGGCGCAGGATCGGCGAGAGGTAGGCGTCGACGACGGTCGTGTCTCCCCGCGGCACGAGCTTCATCAGCGGGCTGACCTCGCTGGACCGCGACACCTGGGTGAACCCGACCTGCTCGGCCAACTCGGCGATGGCCTGCTCGTGGGCCGGATGGGCGTGGCCATGCAGGCACACGACGGCGACGGCCCGGATGCCGTCGGCGAATGCCTGCTTCAACTCCGTGGCGGCCCGGGCGAGATCGGGCTCATGCAACACGACACCGTCGGAGTCGACGCGCTCGTCGATCTCGATGGCGCGTTCGTACAGGAGCTCAGGCAAGACGATGTGACGGTCGAAGATGCGGGGGCGGTTCTGGTAGGCGATGCGCAATGCATCCCCGAAGCCACGGGTGATCGCCAACGCTGTGCGTTCGCCCGTGCGTTCGAGCAGCGCGTTGGTGGCCACCGTCGTACCCATCCGGACGACCTCGATCCGGTCGGCAGGGATGCGGGTGCCGGAGTCGACGCCGAGCAGCGCCCGGATGCCGGCGACTGCCGCATCCGGATACTGGGTTGGATTCTCGGACAGCAACTTGTGGGTGACGAGACTGCCGTCCGGCCGGCGTGCCACCAGATCGGTGAACGTGCCCCCGCGGTCGATCCAGAACTGCCAGCGATCGGCCACCCTAGTCGCCGTCGCCGCCGCCGTCATTGCCGTTGCCGCCGCCGTCGTTGCCGCGGCCGTCGTTGCCGTTCCCGTTGCCGTTTCCTTCGCCCGATCGGGAACCGTCGTCGTCGGAGTCCCGGTCGTCTGCTCCGCCGATGACGCGTGGATCCGGTTCCACGAAGTCCTGGTCCTCCACACCGTCGAGCGCGGCATCCATCATCTGCTTCCAGATGGGACCTGGGATGCAACTGCCACATGCCTCGGCAATCCGCTCGCCGTTGTAGGTCCGGCCGTCGAGCGTCTCGAGCCGCCCCGTCTCGGGATCGACGTCGGGATCGGCGATGCCCACGGCCGTGGCGAGCTGCGGTACGTACCCGACGAACCACACCGCCACCGAGTCGTTCGTGGTGCCGGTCTTGCCTGCGGCGTCGCGGCCGTCGTCGAGCCGCATCGCCCGGCCGGTACCACCGTCGGACTCCATGACGCCCTGGAGCAGCGCGTTGACGCCGTCGGCGACTCCCTCCTCCAGGACCCGGTTGCAGGTGGGTTCGGAGGCATAGATCTGCTGGCCGTCCCGGTCGGTTATCTGCAGCACGGATCTCGACTCGCAGTGCACGCCGCGCGCGGCGAACGTCGCGTATGCCTCCGCCATGGCCAGTGGCGACACGTTGTAGGGCCCCAACGTGAAGGACGGATTCTGGCCGAGCGGTTCGCCGTCGCTCCTGGTCAACCCCGCCTGAGTCGCGATGGTCCATGGGTCGCAGAGGCCGGTGCGCTGGCTGAGCTGGATGAAGTACGTGTTGACCGACCGGGCTGTCGCCTGCCGCATCGTGAACGTCCCTGAACCGGTCGAGTTCCTTGGCGCGTAATCACTCGGTGCCCGCACCGACCCGTCACACGTCTGCCATGTCTCGCCTCCCACGTCGAGCACCTGGGGCGACCGGATGGTCGTGTTCACGGAGATGCCCTGCTGGATGGCCGCGGCGAGGACGAACGGCTTGAAGCTCGATCCGGCCTGCATCCCGAGGCCACCGCCCATGTTCTGATCGACGGCGTAGTTGAGATAGGTCTCTCCGGCGCCGTTGCCGTATCCGCGCGAGGTCGTCATCGCCTTGACCTCACCGGAGCCAGGCTCGACCGATGCCAGCGCCGCGGCGGCGGTGTCCGTCGGTGCCACCCGATCGGCGACCGCGTCGTTTGCGGCGGCTTGGGCCTGCGCGTCGAGGGTGGTGGTGATCGTCAGACCGCCCTGGCGCAGGGTCTGCTCACGTTGCTCCGGCGTCGCTCCGAGCTCCTCCATCTGCAGAAGCTCGTGGACGACGTACGCACAGAAGAACGGAGCCGACGATGCCGTGCACCCGTTGGGGGTCGCGGTGGGCCGGAGCCCGAGGTCCTGCGCACGCGCCGCCGCTGCCTCCTCGTCGGTCACCCGTCCCAGCTCGGCCATCCGGCTCAGCACGACGTCACGGCGCTCGCGGGCAGCGTCGGGGTCCCGGGTGGGGTCGTACTGGCTCGGCAGTTGAACCAGGCCCGCGAGCATCGCCGCCTGGGCGAGGGTCAGCTCCGCCGCGGATGTCGAGAAGTACTGCCGTGCCGCCGCCTCGACTCCGTAGGCGCCGCTACCGAAGTACGCGATGTTGAGGTAGCGCTCGAGGATCTGGTCCTTGGTGAGCTCTTGTTCGATCTCGATGGCCAGCTGGAGCTCACGCAGCTTCCGGGCGTACGAGGTCTCTGTCGCTTCTCGGCGCTCCTCGTCAGTCTCGGCCTGGCTGATGAGCAGCAACTTGGCGTACTGCTGGGTCAGCGTGGACCCACCCCCGGTGACCTCGCCGGCCTCGAAGTTGGTGATGAAGGCCCGCGCCGTGCCCTGCAGGTCGATCGGCCCGTGCTCGTAGAAGCGGTGGTCCTCGATGGCGAGGATGGCGTCCATCATGACCGGCGCGACCGCGTCCAACGGCACGTAGGCGCGGTTCTCCTCGAAGAAGGTGGCGACGACGTTGCCCTCGGCGTCGAGGATCCGGGAGCGTTCCGGTAGAGCGTCGGCCGGCTGCATCTCGACACTCACGTCGGAGAAGCCGGTCGCGCTCTCCCGGGCGACCAGGCCGAGGCCCGCGGCTACCGGCAATGCCACCGCCGCGACCAGCAGACCGGCCAGGCAGCTGACCCCGACGACGAGGAACGCGCGCCGGAGCGTTGTCAGGATGTGTGGGATGCGAGCGTGTGGCATCGTGACGAGCCTACGTGGCCGGTGGCAGCGCTCAAGCCGTCAGGCCCGTTCGATCATGATGTGCGGCGGGAACTCGCGGTCGGCGTAGCGGCCCACGCTGTACGTGCCGAAGGCGTCCACGCCCGCACTGACCGCGCCGCTGATGACCGGTACGCCCTTGGCGATTGCCAGAGTGGCGAACTTGCCGCCGACCCTCGTCACGAGGGCCTGCGTGACGTGGGTGGTGATGCTCTCGAGCAACGTCGGGTCGATCTCCCCGATGCCGACGGCGACATCGTGCGGCGTGCCGAGAACCTCCTTGCCCTTCAGCGCGTCCCGAACTCCGTCCTCGCCGAGCAGCGTCATCAGCGCGGCCGCACGCACTCGGTCATCAGCCACCTCGTACCCGCGCAGGTGTGCGATCGCCGCGACCATCCGGACCTGGAGCAGCGCGAGGCCGGCCAGGTTCGCGGGGATCGCTGCCGCGAGCGTTACGACACCGCCGATGTTGGTGACGAAACCCTGAGCACCGGCCAGCCGCACGTGCTGCTCGATGACACCCTTCACGGCCCGGTCGACGTCATGGGTCCTGGCGAGGTACTTGCGACCCACCTCGCGGGCGCCCGGGAAGCCCGGGAAACCGTCGATCGCCTTGCTCAGGAACTGGCGTACCCCGCGCGAAGCGATCGCCGGAGCCGCACGCCGGGCCGCCGCATTGCCCGCCATGTTCGTGACCGTCCGCCGAAAGCTCATGAAGCTGACCCTAACTGGGGCTCCCAAATGATCACGTCAAAGTATGCCCCTGGGTCCGTTACCCGGTTCCGAGGCCTGGTAACGAGGGGCACGCCCACTTGGCGTGATCATTTGGATGCCAAGGGGACGATGGGTGCAGCGTCAGGGTCTCGTAGCCTGGCGGGCGTGCCGCCGGTCGAGCCGCCGCCGACTCGCTGGGTTCTGCCGCCAGCCCATCGCGCGGACGACGACGGCCTGGCCGGCGTCGGCGCAGACCTGGAGCCGGGGACACTGCTGGCCGCGTACCGGTCGGGGCTCTTCCCGATGCCGGTGGGCCGGTTGTTCGGGCGGGACACCCGGCTCGCATGGTGGTCGCCGGACCCACGCGGTGTGCTGCCGATCGACGGGATGAAGGTGTCGCGGTCGTTGCGCCGGGCCTGCCGGCATTTCGAGATCCGGGTCGACACTGCGTTTGCCGACGTCGTCGCCGGCTGCGCGGACCCGGCCCGGCCGGGCGCGTGGATCACCGAGGACATCGCCGAGGCCTACGGCCGGCTGCACGAGCTCGGCTGGGCACACTCGGTCGAGGCGTGGAGCCCTGATGGTCGGCTGGCCGGGGGGTTGTACGGCGTGGCGATCGGCGGGCTCTTCGCCGGCGAGTCGATGTTCCACGCCGCTGCGCCGTGGGGACGCGACGCCTCGAAGGTCGCTCTCGTCGCGCTGGTTCGGCTGCTGAGGTCCGACGACAGGCCGGGCCGCCTGCTCGACGTGCAGTGGGCGACGCCTCACCTGCGCCGCCTGGGCGTCGTTGCGGTACCGCGTCGCGAATACCTGCTCCGGCTCCGTGTGGCCCTGGCGCTGCCCACGCCAGCCGTATTCGGCGGGGACGCTGGACCCGCCGCATGATGTGCGGCAGGCACTCCCTGCGGGGGTGAGAGGCGCAACCTCAGCCGGAGGCCCTCGACAGTTCCTCAGCCAGCGTCTGCTGCACGTATGTCAAAGACTCCTGTGCCGCGGGATGGGCGAACCGCGAGCCGAGATCGTCGGGATCAACGTCTTCGACGTGCTCGTGGATCCACCACAGGTGACCTTGCGGATCCCGCACGCGTGCGACGCGCTCACCGAAGGCGAGTCGGGTCGGTTCGGTGACCGCGCGCGAACCTGCTCTCATGGCCTGCTCGAAGGTTCGTTGAGCATCTCCGACGTAGACGCGCAGATGGGCGGGCGTCGCGGGCCACTCAGGGTGGGCGTCGAACATCATGATCACCGAGCCGCCGATCTCGACTTCGACATGCCCGATGCGGCCTTCGGCGTCGAGCATGCGTGAGCCGGGTGTCTCCGTCGCATCGAACACCTCGGTGAGGAACGCGATCTCCGCGTCCGTGTCTGGGCTTATGACCCATGGATCGACTCGTGAGTAGCGCAGGGGCACGCGTACCCCATCTTGCTTTTCGGCCATGGTGGAAGACTGTCACGCGGCACCGACAGGCAGCGGGAGTTGCTGACGTGGTCACGCGGCTTGCGGCACAGGTGCGTCGAGAAATGGCGGGATGATCGCGAGCAGCATGTCGGCGCGGTCTACCAGCGTCACGTGAGAGGTGCCGGGGAGGACAGCCAGCTGCGAGGCCGGTAGGCCGGCCGGGGTGTCGCCGAAGACGCCACCCCCGAGGAGGCGGAACATCTCGACCGCGTGCTCGGGGCGGACGAGGTCGGAGTCTCCGATGATGAGCAGAGTCGGTGCCTTGATCGCGCGGATCGCCTCTGCGGAAAAGTCCTCGAACTCGCGGTCCATCTGGGTCTTCTTCTCGAACAGGACCGCAAAGTCATCAGGCCGCGGGGCAATCCGCATGTACTCCTCGTGCCACGGCGACCCAAACATCATCTCGGGCTTCATCTCGGCCAAGCCGTCCATGAGGCCGGGGTGGACTCCGCTCAAGGTGTAGGTGACGGACGCGAGCACAAGCTTGCGCACCACGTCGGGGTGCCGGACGACCACGTGCAAGGCGACGTCAGAGCCCATGCTGTAGCCGAAGAAGTCCGCCTTCTCGATGCCCAGGTGGTCCAGGGCTGCGACCGTGTCTTCGGCCATCTGCTCCGGCGACAGCGGACGATCGATGTCGGCCGTGCGACCGTGCGCCTGCATCTCGAGGCCGATCACCTGCCGGGTCTTGGCCAGCCCGGGAAGCACGTGCTGGAACGATGTGCCGATCGCGGAGAAGGCCCCGTGGAGCAGGACAAGTGGTTGTCCCTCGCCGTGGACCTCGTAGTACAGGTCGAGGCCGTTGACGGGCGCATAGCCCGTGCGCACAGGTGTCGTGTCGGTCGTGTTGGTCATCGCCCCTACCCGCCTCACCTGTCTACGACCGGATGTCTCCAACAGGCCACCTAACACCGTTCGTCAGCATCCGCTCAAGGCTGAGGAAGCTGCCGTCTACGCTGGCGACGTGTCGGACGAAGGGAGCCGGACAGCCCGGCTCGAGGACGTGCACGAACTGGCTCTGGCCATGCCACACGTCACCGTCGAATACGGGACCGGCGACAATCCGATCTACCAGGTGGGCGGGAAGTCGTTCATCTTCTTCCGCAATCCCCGGCCGGACGCGATCGACCCCGAGACACTGGAGCGCTACCGCGACGTGATCGTCTTCTGGGTTGCATCCGAAGCGGACAAGCAGGCGCTGGTCCAGGACGAAGCGTCGCCGTACTTCACCACCGCGCACTTCGACGGCCACCCGTCGGTGCTGCTGCGGGCCAGCCGTATCGGTGAGCTCACCCGGCAGGAGTTGGCCGAACTG
>JBKPCP010000115.1:0-42388 GCA_046727475.1 Actinomycetota bacterium
CAGGTGGTGAGCGTCACGGAGACACTGCCCGACTACGGGCCGGTTGACCTACAGTTCGCCGAGTCGTCCCTGGCTTCAGCGGTCCCGATCGAACCAGGGCGCCAGCCGTCGGTCGTCACCGTCACCGTGGAATGGTCATTCCGCTGAGCCGGCCCTCGCCTGCGTGATCGACCCCCGCGACGGTTGAGCCGACGCGGGGATGGCAGGCTGGCGCACACCCGTCCAGCGGAGCCGTGCAGGGTGCGGGGCGCCGCCATGATCCCCACAGGAGGTCTGTACCCAGCCATGAAGATCGTTGTTCTGGTGAAGCACGTCCCGGACGCCACAGCCGAGCGGACGTTCTCGGACGACAAGACCACCGACCGGGCGGGCGTGGACGGCATTCTCTCCGAGCTCGACGAGTACGCCGTCGAGGAGGCGCTGACGATCGCCGAAGCCGAGGACGGTGAGGTCGTCGTGCTCACCATGGGGCCCGAGCAGGCAGCCGACGCGCTGCGCAAGGGTTTGCAGATGGGTGCCTCCTCGGCGGTCCACGTCGTCGACGACGCCCTGCACGGGTCCGACGCTCCGGCGACGTCGCTCGTGCTCGCCAGAGCCATCGACAAGATCGACGCTGCCGGTCATGTCGACCTGGTGCTGACCGGCATGGCGTCGACCGACGCCGGCATGAGCGTGGTTCCGGCCATGCTGGCCGAGCGGCTGGGCCTGCCGCACATCGGCTTCGTCGGTGAGCTGACGGTCTCCGGCGACACGGTGACCGGTCGGCGCGACGGCGACGCGGCATCGGAGACGGTCGAAGCGACCTTGCCCGCGATGGTGTCGGTGACCGATCAGATCAACGAGCCCCGGTACCCGTCCTTCAAGGGGATCATGGCGGCGAAGAAGAAGCCGTTCGAGACGTGGTCACTGTCCGACCTCGGGGTCGACCCTTCGCAGGTCGGCCTCTCGGCGGCCTGGTCGGTCGTGGGGGATGTGACCAAGCGGCCACCCCGTTCGGCGGGCGAGATCGTGACCGACGACGGTGACGGCGGCATGAAGCTGGTCGAGTACCTCGCCGCGCAGAAGTTCGTCTGACCGGGGACAGGAGACACGAGATGGCCGAGGTTCTTGTCCTGGTCGACCACGTCGGCGGGGATGTACGCAAGACGACGACGGAGCTGCTGACAATCGCGCGGCGGCTCGGCGAGCCTTCTGCGGTGTTCGTCGGCGAGGGTTACGAGGCCGTCAGGGAGGTGCTGGCGGAGTACGGCGCCGCGAAGGTCTACGTGGCCGACGCTCCGGAGCTGTCGGAGTTCTCGGTGGCTCCACAGGCGGAGGTGCTTGCGCATGTCGCCGCGTCGGCGTCGCCTGCCGCCGTGCTGCTTGCGTCGACGCCGGACGGCAAGGAGATCGCCGGCCGGCTCGCGGTCAAGCTCGAGTCGGGCCTGATCACCGACGCCGTCGATGTCGCATCGGACCTGACGACCACCCAGTCGGTCTTCGCCGGTGGCTACACCGTCACGGCAAAGGTCACGCACGGGACGCCGGTGATAACGGTGAAGCCGAACTCGGCCACGCCGGAGCCGGCACCGCAGACGCCGGCGGAGGAGAAGGTCGACATCACCCTGCCGGACGCAGCCAAAGCCGCGAGGATCGTCGGCCGGGCGCCGCGGGCTGCGACCGGCAGGCCGGAGCTTGCCGAGGCCGCGATCGTGGTCTCTGGCGGCCGGGGGACGGCCGGCGACTTCGGCCCGGTGGAGGCGCTGGCCGACGCTCTCGGGGCCGCCGTCGGCGCATCTCGGGCGGCGGTCGACTCCGGCTGGTACCCGCACGCGTACCAGATCGGCCAGACCGGCAAGACGGTGTCGCCCCAGCTCTACATCGCCGCAGGTATCTCCGGGGCGATCCAGCACCGAGCCGGCATGCAGACATCGAAGACCATCGTGGTGGTGAACAAGGATGCCGAGGCGCCGATCTTCGCGATGGCGGACTTCGGTGTCGTGGGCGACCTGCACACCGTGCTGCCCCAGGCGACGGACGAGGTTCACAAGCGCAAGAGCTGAATTCCCCACCCAGGAGATCATCGACTCCGTCATCGCGCTCAACAGTCCGAACACCGGCGACGGCAGGGGCATCGACCACCTGTTCCCCCGTGCTCGTCGGCGTTGCGCTCGACTGCGGGTACGAGCTCGACTTCTGAACAGCCGCGGTAGCAGTGGTCCACGCGGGGTGAACGGGCGCGCCCAGGTTCGCCACGTACCCTTGGGTCGACATGAGTAGTGGGCGCGTGTACCTCGACCACGCCGCGACGACTCCGGTCCGCCCCGATGTGGTGGACGTCGTCGCGGCGCGGTTGCGGATGCTCGGCAATCCCTCGTCGTTGCACGCCTCGGGCCGTGAGGCCCGCAAGTCGGTCGAGGAGTCCCGCGAGACCGTCGCAGCTGTGCTCGGCGCGCGGCCCAGCGAGGTCGTGTTCACCTCCGGCGGTACCGAGGCCGACAACCTCGCGGTCAAGGGCCTGTTCTGGGCCCGCCGGGCAGCCGATCCACGGCGCACCAGGATTCTGGCCTCGGCTGTCGAGCACCATGCCGTTCTCGATGCGGTCCAGTGGCTGGCCGAGGCCGAAGGCGCGTCCGTCGAGTGGCTGCCGGTGGACCGGCTGGGTCGCGTGGACCTGGCGGCATTGGACGCCGCGCTGAACCGAGACCCGCAGACGGTCGCGCTGGTCACGGTGATGTGGGCGAGCAACGAGGTCGGTACCGTCCAACCCCTGGCCGGCGTCGTGGAGGCGGCCCGTGCGCGTGGCGTTCCGGTGCACTCGGACGCCGTCCAGGCCGTCGGACAGCTTCCTGTCGACTTCGCCGCGACCGGCCTCGACGCGATGACGGTCTCCGGGCACAAGGTGGGTGGCCCGATGGGGGTGGGCGCACTCGTCGTGCGCCGCGAGGTCGAGCTGGTGCCGGTCCTGCACGGGGGTGGCCAGGAACGCGAGGTCCGCTCCGGCACGCTGGACGTCGCCGCGATTGCCGGGTTCGCGGCCGCCGTCGACGCCGCGACAGCTGCCCGGGCCGAGGAGGCGCCGCGGCTGGCTTCGCTGCGTGACGCCCTCGTCGCATCCGTTCTCGCCGCGGTTCCCGATGCCGTCCTCAACGGGGATGCGGGCGCCGACGGGCGGCTGCCGGGAAACGTGCACGTGTCCTTCCCCGGCTGCGAGGGGGACTCGCTGATGCTGCTCCTGGATGCCCGCGGGATCGAGTGCTCCACAGGCAGCGCCTGCTCGGCGGGCGTACCGGAGCCGTCGCACGTCCTGCTGGCCATGGGCGTCGACCCGCTGCTGGCTCGTGGCTCGCTGCGGTTCTCCCTCGGCCACACGTCGACCGAGGCCGACGTCGACGCGGTAGCCGAGGCGATCGGGCCGGTGGTCGAGCGGGCCCGGACGGCCGGCCTGGTGAACCTCGCGCAGGTGAGCTGAGATGCGCGTCCTCGCTGCCATGTCCGGCGGAGTCGACTCCGCGGTGGCTGCGGCCCGGTGTGCCGACGCGGGTCACGACGTCACCGGCGTGCATCTCGCCCTGTCCTCGAACCCGCTGTCGTTCCGCAGCGGGGCGCGTGGTTGCTGCACCCTGGAGGACGCGCGCGACGCGCGGCGTGCGGCCGACGTCATGGGCATCCCGTTCTATGTCTGGGATCTCGCCGAGCGGTTCCGAGCGGAGGTCGTGGACGACTTCGTCGCCGAGTACGCGGCCGGACGCACGCCGAATCCGTGCCTGCGCTGCAACGAGAAGATCAAGTTCACCGCCGTGCTGGATCGTGCGCGGGCCCTGGGGTTCGACGCCGTCTGCACCGGACACTACGCGCGGGTGGTGCAGGGTTCGGCCGGGCCGGAGCTGCACCGAGCCCTCGACCCGGCGAAGGACCAGTCGTACGTGCTCGGTGTGCTCACCGATGACCAGGTGGCACAGGCGATGTTCCCGCTGGGTGACACGCTCAAGACCGACGTCAGGGCCGAGGCGGCGCAGCGCGGGCTGGCCGTCGCACGCAAGCCCGACAGCCACGACATCTGCTTCATCGCCGACGGGGACACGGCCCGGTTCCTGCGTCACCAGCTGGGCGAGGCCCCTGGGGAGATCGTCGACGAAATGGGCCGGCGGGTCGGCACGCACGACGGCGCCTACGCGTACACGGTCGGCCAGCGTCGCGGGCTGCGGCTGGGTCGTCCGGCCCCGGACGGCAAGCCGCGCTACGTGCTCGAGATCTCACCGGTTGAGCGGCGGGTCACCGTCGGGCCGGCCGAATCGCTCGGCGTCGACGAGGTCGTCGCGGTCGCGCCCCGCTGGTGTGGCGAGGCGCCGGCCGGGCCGACCGAGTGCCTCGCCCAGTACCGGGCACACGGCACGGCCGTCCCGACGGTGGTCCACGTCGCGGACGGCACCGTGAGCGCCCGCTTCCAGTCCGCCCAGCACGGAGTCGCGCCGGGACAGGCGATCGTGCTCTACGACGGCTCACGTGTCATCGGCTCGGCGACGATCGACCGGACGATGAGCGCCGTGCGCGCGTAGCCACCACCGCGACGTCCGACCCTCAGGGTGCGACGAACATCGCGACCAGAGCGATCACATCGGCGTCGCGCAGGATCCGCTGGTGTCCCAGGCCGTCCGTCGAGACCAGGTCGGCCTGCGGCCAGGAGGCGACCAGGCGCTCGGCCGCGTCGTAGGGGATCTCCCGATCGGCCCGGTCGTGCACGACGAGTGTCGGCGGCAGGGCGGCGCGGTCCGGCATGGCCAGCAGGTCGAAGTCCGCCATCGGCCGGCCGACCATGGCTTCGAGGCGCCGCAGCAGGCCAACTCGGGTGCGCTCGGAGAATCCGAGAGCACGCGCCATGCCGCGGGTATGCGAGATCGGCTCCACCGTCGGCGCGACGAAGCCGAGCTTCGGGGAGTACATCCCGTCCTGGACGGCCACGGCCACCGCCGCGCAACCCAGCGAGTGCGCGACGATGCCGGCCGGCTTGCCGTGTGTCTCGACGACCGCCCGCAGTGCTTCGGCCATCTCTGGCAGCGTGCTGCGCCCAGGGCCCAGGAGACCGGGACCGGACTCCCCGTGGCTGGGTGCATCGAGAGCCACCACCCGGTATCCACGAGAGAGCAGGGGCTCGACGAAGGCGCCGAGCTGTCCGCGCCAACCGCCCCAGCCGTGCATGAGGTAGATCGGCAGGCCCTCGCCCCACGTCTCGGTGACGACCCGGCGTCCGCCGGGCAGGGCCACGGAACCGACCTCGCTCGGGTCGACGAACAGGCCGGGGATCGGGCGATCGTCACGCCGGAGCCCGCTGCCCGTCGGCACCGTGCACCACAGCCGGGTAGCCAGACGCACACTGAGCGGGGGAGCAACCACGTCGAGCATTCGGAACGCGACGCGCAGGAGAGACTGGCGACGAGAGTCGGCATTGGAACGAACGGTCGTACTTGTCTGCGGAACCAAGGATGTACCGGTAGCCATGATCGTGTGCTCCTACGGTTGGGCTCGGGCTGCGGACAGCAGCGCTTCGAAGGCGTTGCGGGCGCGGCGCTCAGCGGTCGGATCGTCGAGCAACCGGTTCGCCTGGTAGAAGGCCAGCATCACGCCGTTGAGGTCGCTGGCGAACTGCTCGGGATCCACGTCGTCGCGGAAGTGTCCTTCGGTGATGCCGGTGCGGAAGATCTGGGCGATCGAGTCCTGCAGGTCCCGGTGGTCGCGGACGAGCTGGTCGCGGACGGGTCCGGTCTGCTCGTCGAACTCCGTGGCCGCCTTGACGAAGAGGCATCCTCCGGGCATCCGGGTCCGACCACAGGCCAGCCACTGCTCGAAGAGCGCGCGGACCCGCGGTTCGCCCCGCGGCATGGCCAGGGCGGGACGGATCACGGTGTCGATGAACTCGGCGCGCGCTGTGGCCAACACCTCGAGCTGTAGCGACTCCTTCGACCCGAAGTGCGCGAACAGGCCGCTCTTCGACATCCCGGTGCCGGACGCGAGCGCACCGATCGAAAGGCCGCCGAGACCGACCCGGTAGGCGACCTCGACACCGTGGTGCAGGATCGCCTGCCGGGTCAGCGCACCCTTGCTCATGTCCGAAGATTAGCACGATCGTTCGTATACACAAGGTCGAGGGTGTCGGCCGCCAGCCGGACGGCATGCCGGAGGACATAGGGTCGGGCGACGTGGAGCCTCCCTGGGGTGTCGGCGTGGCGACCGGTGTCGGCTCGTTGCCATACGACGACCGCGACGAGGCCGTCAAGATCGTTGTCGGAGAGCTGCCGGATTTTCCGCACCTGCCCGAGCTGCCCGGCCGTGGTCCCGGTGCTGACCTGGTGGGGCGTTCCGCGGCGCTCCTGGTGGACCTGCATGTCGACCTCCAGCCGTCCGGATGGCGGCTGGTCGACCGTCCCGGCCGCGACGAGATCCGGGCGGAGGCGATGCTGCGCGCTGACCTGGATGCTCTCGAGATCGCGGCGCACGGGTACGAAGGGCCATTGAAGCTCCAGGTCGCCGGACCCTGGACGATGGCGGCCGGGCTCGACCGCACCCGCGGTGACCGGGTGCTCGCCGACCACGGCGCACGCCGCGATCTGGCGCAGTCGCTCGCGGAGGGGATTGCTCGGCACGTTGCCGAGGTGGCCCTACGTGTTCCGGGCGCCAGCGTCGTGGTCCAGGTCGACGAGCCCGGGCTGCCGGCCGTGCTCGAGGGCTCGATCCCGACCTCGAGCGGTTTCGGCCGATTGCGCTCCGTCGACGCTACGGAGGCCGAGTTGCTGCTCGCGATGGCCCTGGATGCCGCGGGGGCATGGCCGGTGTTGCACTGCTGTGCCGCCAACGTGCCGGTGACGCTGGCCCGACGGGCGGGCGCCAGGGCGGTCTCGCTGGACGTCGGGTTGCTCGACGGCCCGGTACTCGACCAGCTGACGGAGTCGGCCGATGCGGGACTCTGGTTGTGGCCGGGTGTCGTCCCGAGCCGGCCGGTACCGACGCCACCGACCGACCGCGATCTCGCCGAACGTGTCGAGCGGCTCTGGAGACGTCTCGACCAGGACCCGGCGAGCCGGGCGGCCGACACCGTCGTGACCCCGACCTGTGGTCTGGCGGGAGCGGACGGGGCATGGGTGCGGCACGCCTACGCGCTGGCCCGTGGCACGGCCAAGGCATTTGCCGAATCCGTCGGCGCGACTGGGTAGCGTCGGACCGTGACGACGACATCCCCAGAGCCGGCCGGTGCCGCCGACGTCCCCGCTGAAGCTCGCGAGCGCCACGCCGAGCTCGCCGAGCAGGTCGAAGAGCACCGGTACCGCTACTACGTGCTCGACCGCATCACGATCTCCGATGGCGAGTTCGACGAGCTGCTGCGAGGGCTCGAGCGGCTCGAGGAGCAGTACCCGGCGCTGCGAACCCCCGACTCGCCGACGCAGAAGATCGCCGGGACGTACGCGACGGAGTTCACAGCGGTCGAGCACCTGATGCGGATGGAGAGCCTCGACAACGTCTTCACCGACGAGGGCCTCCAGTCGTGGGCCGCCAGGGTCGAGCGCGAGGCGGGCGCCGGCGCCGAGTACCTGTGTGAGCTGAAGGTCGACGGCCTAGCCGTGAACCTCACCTACGAGGACGGCCGGCTCGTTCGCGGTGCCACCCGCGGCGACGGCCGTACCGGCGAGGACGTCACGCCGAACGTCCGAACGATCGAGGGTGTCCCCAGCCGGCTCACCGGCGACGACGTCCCGTCCGTCCTCGAGGTTCGTGGGGAGGTCTACTTCCCGGTGGCGGGCTTCGAACAGGTCAACGCCGCCCTCGGCGATGCCGGCAAGACGCCGTTCGCGAACCCGCGCAACGCTGCCGCAGGCTCTCTGCGGCAGAAGGATCCGCGCGTCACGGCCTCGCGGCCGCTGCGGATGGTCTGCCACGGGATCGGCCAGCGCCGGGGCTTCGAGGTGGTCCGGCAGTCGTTGTCGTACGAGGCATTGCGCTCGTGGGGCCTCCCGGTCAGCGATCGCGTGCGGGTTCTGGCGACGTTGCCGGAGGTCCAGGAGTACATCGCCTATTACGGCGAGCACCGGCACTCCGTCGAGCACGAGATCGACGGAGTGGTGGTCAAGGTCGACCAGGTCGATCTTCAGCGGCGGCTCGGCTCGACGTCACGGGCACCCCGGTGGGCGATCGCCTTCAAGTACCCACCGGAGGAGGTCACGACCAAACTGCTCGAAATCCGGGTCAACGTCGGGCGCACGGGCCGGGTCACGCCCTACGGCGTGATGGAACCGGTCAAGGTCTCCGGCTCGACCGTCGAGCAGGCGACGCTGCACAACGAGCAGGAGGTCGCCCGCAAGGGAGTCCTCGTCGGTGACACGGTCGTGCTGCGCAAGGCCGGTGACGTCATCCCCGAGATCGTCGGCCCGGTGGTCGACCTTCGCGACGGCACCGAGAAGCCGTTCGTGATGCCGACCGTCTGCCCGGCGTGCGGCACGCCTCTGGCGCCGGCCCGGGAGGGCGACGTCGACATCCGCTGCCCCAACGCACGCTCGTGCCCTGCCCAGCTCCGGGAGCGGTTGTTCCACCTCGCCGGTCGGGGAGGATTCGACATCGAGGTGCTCGGCTGGGAGGCCGCGTCGGCGCTGCTGGAGAGTGGGACCGTCGTCGACGAGGGTGACGTCTTCGCGCTCGACGCCGAGCGCCTGAAGCAGATCCCGTTCTTCACTCGCGCGGCAACCCGTGCCGAGATCGCGACGGGGGCCGATCGGCGCGTGCTCAATGCCAACGCCGAGCGCCTGCTCGCCAACCTCGAGGTGGCCAAGACCCGTCCGTTGTGGCGCGTGCTCGTCGCCCTGTCGATCCGCCATGTGGGGCCTACGGCGGCCCGTGCGCTCGCGACGGAGTTCGGATCGCTCGAGGCGATCCAGGAAGCTGCCGGCGGCGGCCCGGAGAGCGAGGCGAGGCTTGCGGCGGTCGAGGGGGTCGGCCCGACGATCGCCGCATCACTTCGCGAGTGGTTCGCCGTCGACTGGCATCGCGAGGTCGTACGCAAATGGCACGACGAGGGCGTGCGGATGGCCGACGAACGCGACGAGAGCGTGCCTCGCGCGCTGCAGGGGCTCAGCGTCGTCGTGACCGGATCGCTGCCCGGGTTCTCACGTGACGAGGCCAGGGAGGCGATCCTGCTCCGCGGCGGCAAGGCGTCGGGCTCGGTGTCGAAGAACACCTCGTTCGTGGTCGTCGGCGACAACCCCGGCTCCAAGCACGACAAGGCCATCCAACTCGGCGTGCCGGTGCTGGACGAGGCAGGCTTCCGGGTGCTCCTCGACGGCGGCCCGCAGGCCGCCGCCGAGGTGGCCCAGCGCGGCGGTCAGCCCGGCTGATCGACGACCGCGAACTTCACGCTGCCCTCGGGGTCGAGGCCGGCGTCGAGCGCCTTGTGCTCGAGGGCGACCGCGGCTTCGGAGTCCAGGAACAGGCGGGCCCCGGACTCGTCGAGCACCTTGTCCCCCTCGAGCGGGGCGGGCGCGATGCTGACGGCCAACGAGCCCGACTGCTCGGCGGCGATGCGCACGCCTGCGCGGTCGGGTGCCGCCTGTCGTTCGGTGAGGTCGCGGATGACGGTGACGGCGGACTCGGTCAAGGTAAGCATGGTCGAAACTCCTCCGTTGTGAGGCTGGGTGGCCGGAGCGCAGCGACCGGTCAGGCGAACCGTCCGCATGCACGGTCCTACGGTTCGCTACCTCCGGGGGCGCAGTGGACGGCGACTCGTCCGTCCAGGTGGCCGGGCGTTTCGGTCTGAAGACGCTCGAGCACGTGGCGCCTGGTCGGCTGTATTGCTCTCCCCGCGGTAGACGACGGGTGGACGGCCGTTCCAGCCCCACGTTTCCCCGCTGCAGCCGGTCAAGTCAACCCCGCTGTCCTGGCGAGCGGCTACCGTTCGGGCCTGGAGCGGTCGAAGCGAGGAGAGGTGGCCATCGTGGCCCTGGTCGACGAGGCGGAAGTGCTGCTCCGGCGGCTCGTCGGCGCCAGCGATGCAGCCTTCCGGGAGGGCCAGTGGGAGGCCGTGCGCGATCTCGTCGAGCGGCGAGGCCGAGTCCTGGTCGTCCAGCGCACCGGCTGGGGAAAGTCCGCCGTCTACTTCGTCGCGACCGGTCTGTTACGCGCACGCGGTCGCGGGCCGACGGTGATCGTCTCGCCGCTGCTCGCACTGATGCGCGACCAGATCGCGGCCGGCGAGCGCGCCGGTCTGCGGGCGGTCACCATGAACTCCGCCAACCCGGACGACTGGGGTGACGTGGCCAAGGCGCTGGCCGACGACGCCGTCGACGTCCTGCTGGTGAGCCCCGAGCGGCTGAACAACCCGCGCTTCCGCGAGGAGCAACTCCCTGGTCTCTCCGAGCGGGCCGGCCTGCTCGTCGTCGACGAGGCGCATTGCATCTCGGACTGGGGCCACGACTTCCGGCCCGACTACCGGCGGATCCACGACCTGCTGATCCGGCTACCCCAGGGGACGCCGGTGCTCGCCACGACGGCCACGGCCAACGCGCGGGTCGTGGCCGACGTCGCCGAACAGCTTGCCGCGGGTGGAGCCGACGTCTCGACGGTCCGCGGCTCGCTGGCGCGCAGGAGCCTCCGGCTCGGCGTGCTCACGCTGCCGTGGGCAGCGGATCGCCTCGGCTGGCTCGCTGCGCATCTGGGCGACCTGCCGGGCAGCGGCATCGTCTACACGCTGACTGTGGCCGCTGCCGAGGACCTTGCCGCTGTGCTGCGTGACGCCGGTCACGACGTCCGCGCGTACACCGGCAGCACCGATCCGGCCGACCGCATCGACGCCGAGCAGGCACTGCGCGACAACTCGGTCAAGGCACTGGTCGCCACCAGCGCGCTCGGGATGGGATTCGACAAGCCCGATCTCGGCTTCGTCGTCCACCTCGGTGCGCCCGCGTCCCCGGTCGCGTATTACCAGCAGGTCGGCCGCGCGGGCCGGGCTACCGAACGCGCCGACGTCCTGCTGCTCCCCGGTGTCGAGGACGCCGACATCTGGCACTACTTCGCGACGGTCTCGATGCCACGCCAGGAGCAGGCTCGAGACGTCATCGCCGTGCTGGAAACGCGCAGCAAGCCGACGTCGACGGCCGCGCTCGAGGCGGAGGTCGACGTCCGCCGAGCCCGGCTTGAGCTCCTTCTCAAGGTGCTCGACGTCGACGGTGCCGTGCGACGGGTGAGCGGCGGCTGGGAGGCGACGGGGGAGCCGTGGAACTACGACGCGGAGCGCTACGCCCGGGTGGCCTCGGCCCGCGCCTCGGAGGCCGACTCGATGCGTGCATACCTGCGCGGCGAGCGCTGCCGGATGGCGTTCCTGCAGGAGGCCCTCGACGACCCGAGCGCCGCCGGCTGCGGCATCTGCGACGTGTGTGCCGGTCCCTGGTACCCGCTCGACGTGCCGGCCTCCGCGCGCGCCGAAGCGGCCGGCCGCCTGCGTCGGGCCGGCGTTCCGATCGAGCCTCGGGTCCAGTGGCCCAGCGGCATGGCCCGACGTGGAGTCGAGGTGAGCGGGCGGATCCCGCCCGACGAGCGAACCGAGGCGGGCCGGGTCGTCGCGCGGCTCACCGACCTCGGCTGGGGTCAGCGGTTGCGCCGGACGCTCGACGCGTCGGCGCCCGACGCCGTCGCCGACGGTGCGCTGCTGGCGGCCTGCGTCGACGTGCTGCGGGGCTGGGGCTGGGAACGGCGGCCCGAGGTCATCGTCTCGGTGCCGTCCCGCAGCCGGTCAGTGCTGGTCGGCTCCCTCGCCACGCACCTGGCCCGGGTCGGCAAGCTGCCCGATCTGGGTCCGCTCGGCCTCAGAAACGGCGGGCCGGCCGGCGAACCGGGTGGAAACAGCGCCTTCCGGCTGGCCGACGTGTGGGACGCGTGGACCGTGCCGCCCGAGATGACGGCGACGCTGCGTGCCTCGCCCGTTGTGCTCCTGGTCGACGACCTGGTCGACTCCCGGTGGACGCTGACCGTCGCTGGCCGGACCCTGCGGCAGGCCGGAGCGGCGGCGGTCCTTCCGTTCGCGCTCGCGCGGGTCGGGTGACCGGTCGGGTGGTCCGGAGACTTCCGAGCTGGCCGATCCGGCCCGGCCGACGCGTAGCGTTCGGCACATGAGGACCTGGGACGCCATCACGTCACGCCGGAACGTTCGGCAGTTCGCCAGCCGACCGATCGCCGCCGACGAGCTCACCGCGATCCTCGAGGCGGGCCGGCGCGCGCCGTCGTCGGGCAATTCGCAGCCCTGGGATTTCGTCGTCGTGACCGATCGTGCCCAGCTCGCAGAGCTGTCGAAGGTGTGGCGAAGCGCCAGCCACGTGGCCGCCTCCGCCGCCACGATCGCGTTGGTCGCCCCCGTGCTCGAGGATGAGCGGCGTCGCGCCGGCGTTCGCTACGACCTCGGCCAGGCGACCATGGCCATGATGCTGGCCGCAGCAGACCTCGGCATCGGCAGCGGACACGCGTCTGTCGCCGATCAGGACCTGGCCCGGCGGGTCCTCGGGACTCCCGAGGACCGCTACTGCGCCTATCTGATCGCGCTCGGCTATCCGGCCGACCGGCCGCTCACCACCATCCGGCGGCCGGACCGCCGACCCTTCGAGGACGTCGTCCACTGGGACCGCTGGTAGGCGCTGCGGCGGTCAGGTGCCGAGCCAGGCGAGGACGGCCAAGACCCGCCGGTGGTCGTCGTCGGACGGCGGTAGCCCGAGCTTGCTGAAGATCGAGGAGATGTGCTTCTCGACGGCGCCCTCGGTGACGACGAGCTTGCGTGCGATGGCGGCATTGGTCCGGCCCTCCGCCATCAGTCCGAGCACGTCGCGCTCGCGCGTCGTGAGCTGGTCCAGCGGGTCGCGACGGCGCCGCGCGAAGAGCTGTGCGACGACTTCCGGATCGAGGACCGTGCCTCCGGACGCCACCCGGTCCAGCGCGTCGGACAGGTCGGCCAGTGCCGACACGCGGTCCTTGAGCAGATAGCCGACGCCGCCGGCACCGTCGGCGAGCAGATCCCCTGCATAGGACTCCTCGACGTACTGGGAGAGCACGAGTATTCCGGTTCCCGGCACCCGGCGACGTGCCTCGATCGCCGCGCGCAGCCCCTCGTCGGTGAACGATGGCGGCATGCGAACGTCGACGACCGCCACGTCGGGACGGTGCTCCGCGACCGAGGCGACCAGGGCGTCGCCGTCACCGACCGCGTCGACCACCGTGCAGCCCGCCTCGTCGAGCAACCGGACGAGGCCCTCGCGAAGCAGCATCGAGTCCTCGGCGAGCACCACACGCATGACTGGGGACGCTATCCTGCGGCACCAAATCCCCGCGTGAACGGATGAGGACATCGTCGAGATCCCGCCGACATCCAGCCACGCGTGGCCGAGCACGTGACGGCGCCGACCCGCCGGACCCTCAGCGAGCGGGAGCTCAACCGGGCGGTCCTCGCCCGCCAGGGCCTCCTGGACCCGCTCGACGAGCCGCTGCCACGAGTGCTCGAACGCGTCGCCGGAATCCAGGCGCAGTATGCGCCCTCGATGTACGTCGGGCTGTGGTCGCGGATGCGGACGTTCGACCGGGAGCAGCTCACGCGCGCGCTGGAGGACAGGTCGGTCGTTCAGGGCACGCTGCTGCGGGCGACCATCCACTTGGTCTCACGGGAGGACTACTGGCCATTCGCGGTCGGCGTCCGCGAACTGCTCCGGGACTGGTTCCTCAGGGTCCGCAAGGGCGACCCGACGGCGGCGGAACTGTCGCAGGCTGCCGAGCGTGTGCGGACCGCGCTGGCATCCGGGCCGCTGCGCCAGGTGGACATCGACGAGCTGGTCGGACGTTCGGCCCGGGCCGGGATCAACACCTGCCTCGACCTGATCCGCATCCCGCCGTCGGGTACCTGGGAGCGGCGCAAGGCCGACCTGCACGCCGACGCCGAAGGCTGGATCGGGCCGGCCGACGTGGCGGTCGACGACGCACGGGTGCTGCTCGTCCGCCGCTATCTGGGCGGGTTCGGGCCGGCCACCAAGCAAGAGATCGCGAACTGGGCGGGGCTCCCCGTGCGCGCGGTGACCCAGGCACTGGCCTCGATCGAGCACGTGACCTTCGGGGCCGAGGACGGCGCGACCTTGGTCGACCTTCCGGGCCACCCGCTGCCCGACGCGGACATTCCGGTGGCGATCCGCTTCCTGCCGACCTGGGACGCCACGCTCCTGGTCCATGCCCGACGCGCCCGCATTCTTCCCGAGGAGCACCGGACGAAGGTGTTCAGCGTCCGCAACCCGCACTCGGTCGCGACGTTCCTGGTCGACGGTTCGGTTGCCGGTTCGTGGCGCCACAGCGACGGTCGGATCGAGCTGACGGAGTTCGAGCCGCTTCCGGCCGGTGTCCGGCTGGAGGTCCAGCAGGCCGCCGAGCCACTCGCCGCGTTCCACGCCTGAGACGGCGCACCGGCGGCTCGGCGTGGTGCGACGTCGTCAATGCAGCGCGACGGTGAGCAACAGCACGGAATGCTCCAGGGCCTCGATGTCGTGCCGCTGCGGAGGCACCGCCAACAGGTCACCCGGGCCGAGCTCGGCCTGCGATTCGCCGGCGCGGAGCAGAAGTCGCCCGCTGAGGCAGAGGACGGATGCGTCACCTGGGCTTTTGTGCTCAGCCAGAGTCCGTCCCTTGGCGAGCGCGATCACGGTCTGCCGCAGGCGAGCACCGGACCGACCGTAGACGGTGACCGAGCTTCGGCCGCTCTCGGCCGAAGCGGCCGTGGCGAGCTGGCTCTCCGCGAGCGCGTTGATCGACGCAACGTTCATGGCTGCCGATCGTGTCACACCGGGCATCGCTCGAGCCGAGGTCGTCCGGCGGCGGGCTCAGGCGGCCGGAATCTCGGCGCTCAGGACAGTGCCCACACCCGTGGGACTGTGCACGTCGAGCGTGCCGTCGACGCCGGCGAGTCGGTCGGCGAGGCCGGCCAGCCCGTGACCCTTGCCGAGGTGGGCACCGCCCGTACCGTCGTCGGTCACCTGCACATGCAGCACGTCGGCGACCCGCACGACGGACACGGAGCACCGGGACGCGCCGCTGTGCTTGGCAACGTTGGTCAGCGCCTCTGTGACGACGAAGTAGGCCGTGTTCTCCACCGACGGCGCAGGACGCGGGGCGCCGCCCAGCGCTACCTCCAGCGTGACCGGCACCGGGCACCGCGCGGCCGCGGCCGCGAGGGCGGCCTCCAGTCCGCGGTCGGCGAGGATGGGCGGGGCGATGCCTCGGGACAATGCCCGCAGCTCGGCGAGCGCCTCCTGGGTCTGGCCGAGGGCCTCCTCGACGAGCGGGCGGACGGCCGCGGGGTCGTCGGCCAGTCGGCGCTGGGCCGCCTCGAGGTCCATGGTCAGGCGCACCAGCCGCTGCTGCGGACCGTCGTGGATGTCCCGCTCCACCCGGCGAAGGGTCGTCGCTTCGGCTTCGGCCGCAGCTGCCCGGCTTGCGCGCAGCTGTTCAGCGTGCGCACGTAGCGCGGCGTTCTCCGCGACGGCCGGGTTGGCCAGCAGCCCGCGGGCGAGGGAGGCGTCGAGCGAGGCGGCCCAGCGCAGTACGCGCGGCATGGAGATCAGGAACAGAACGCCGACGACGGTGTAGAGGAGCGTGTCGAGGACGTCCGAGTGGATCCCTGCCAGGTCGAGGAGCTCGACGTTCTCCGGGTACTCAGGGAGAGCCCACGCATAGAGGACGCGGAACGTCCCGCCGAAACCGGCGGAGACCCAGGCGATGGTGATCCCCCAGGTGAAGACGCTCACCGGGAGTGCGACGACGGCGTGCAGGGCGTCACGCCAATACTGCGGGTCACGGACCATGCCGATCGTGCGCTGCAGAAATGAGCCGGTGACCGTCCGGTAGTACGTCGGCGCCAGTGGACGCTGCTCACAGGCCAGCACCCGCGCCCGTTCGAGAGCCGCGAATCCGCGAGCGGCGGCCAAGGTGGCGACGAGGATGGGCACACCGACCGTCAGCAGGGCCAGCCCAAAGCCCAGGCTCACACCGACCACGACCAGGACGAAGGCGGCCAGCGCGATGGGAAAGCCGGGCAGCAGGTAGGCGAGGTCCCGGGGTACTTGCTTCCAGCTTGCGCGTGGGCCGGGAGCGCCGTAGGCCGGAGTGGATCGGACCGGGGCGTTCGGCAGGTTCGTGGTCATGCCCCCAGCCTTCCGTCCCGACCGGCCGCAACCCATCCGGCGGACCGGTGAAGTCGGGGTGAGGCTAACCCGACATCACCGCGGGCCGAGCTCTCAGCGTCTCCACGGCTGGGACATGCCGGTCGCCGGCTGCTGGTGGTGCCAGCGACGAGAGTGCCAGCGGGCAGGGCCGCCCAGCGCCCAGAACCAGAACAGCATGAACAGCAGCCACGGCATGCCCGAGATGATCACAACCGCAATCAACGCGAAGGCCAGGAGCGGAACCAGCCGGGTCAGTGGACCGGGCCGTCGCCAGCCTCGCTCGGGTGAGCGCTGTGAGGGCGAGAACCGCGAGCCGGCGCCAAGCGGGGCGCGAGGGCTAGGCAGATCGGCGAAGATCGGCTCGAGGTCGGCCTGGATCCTCGCCGACCAGATGCGCGCCGAGCGTTCGTCGAACTCCTCCTTGGTGAGCCGGCCGGCCACGTAGTGCTCGCCGAGCGCCGTGGCCGCGTGGTCGCGCTCGGCGTCGCCGATCCGCAGGTCTGGCAGTGTGCTCATGACCGGTCCTCAGAGTCGATGTCGTCGTCGCCCTCGGCGAGGATGCCGTAGAGCCGCCGCCTGGTGTCCGCGAGCACGTCGCGCGCCCGGGCCTGTTGGTCCGCGCTCCCGGTGGCGAGGATCTGCCACAGCGCCGCGGCGGCCTGGCCGATCAGCGGGCGCAGGTCGTGTTCGTCGTCGTCGGGTGCAGCCGCCATGGCCTCCCAGGGCGCGGACACCTCGTCGGGATGGGTGGCCACATACGCCTCGCCCTCGTCGGTCAGGTGGAAGACCCGCCGACCGTTCTCCTCCTCGGCGCGGACCAGCCCTTCGTCCTCGAGTTGCTGCAGCGTGGGATAGATCGAGCCGGGGCTGGGCTTCCAGACGCCCTGGCTTCGCTCGGCGATCTCCTGGATGATCTGGTACCCGTTCATCGGCCGCTCGGAGAGCACCGCGAGGACGGCGGCGCGGATGTCGCCCCGCCGGGCGCGCGGCCCGCGCGGCCCTCCGAAGGTGGGCGGCCCCCATGGCGCGTGGCCGCCGAAGAAGGCCCAGGGCCCGAAACCGGGAAAGCTTCCGCCCCGGCCGCGGCGCCCGGTCATGGCGGCGAGCCACATGGCGGCCGCGCCGCGGCAGCGGTCCCCATGCAACCAGGGCGCTCCAATGGGAAAGGTCGTAGCATGCATCGCCTCATCCGATCCACTCGCGAGACTCCAACGATATATCGCGACCAGTCGTGCGACAAGAGGGCCGACGCCGGTTCGAGGACGTGGAATCCGAGGGGCGGTGGACAGTGCTCGCACCGTAGGATCGACGGGTTGCCATCTCAGCCGCGGAGGAGCCCGACCCGCATGCCCTCGATCAGCCGTGACGAAGCTGCGCACCTGGCGCGGCTCGCGCGCCTCGAGCTCGCACCGGACGAGCTCGATCACCTGGCCGGTCAGCTCGACGTCATCGCGGGCTATGTGGCGCGCGTGTCCGAGGTGGCCGCCGACGACATCCCACCGACATCGCACGCGCTGCCGATGACCAATGTCTTCCGCGCCGACGAGCCACGGCCCTGTCTTTCCTCCGAGGCCGCGCTGGCCGCAGCGCCCGACGCCGAGGACGGCCGCTTCCGGGTGCCACGAATCCTCGGCGAGGAGGCCTGACATGGCCGATCTCACCCGGCTGACCGCCGCGGCGCTGGCCGAGGCGGTGGCAGCGGGCGACGTGAGCGCCGTCGAGGTCACCCAGGCTCACCTCGACCGGATCGGTGCCATCGACGCCTCCGTCCACGCCTTCTTGCACGTCAACGCCGAGGGGGCGCTGGTCGCGGCGAAGGCCGTCGACGAACGCCGCGCGGCCGGCGACGAGCTCGGGCCCCTTGCCGGCGTCCCGCTCGCGCTCAAGGACGTCTTCACAACGGCCGACATGCCCACCACCTGCGGCTCGAAGATCCTGGACGGATGGCGGCCACCGTACGACGCCACCGTTACCCGTCGGCTTCGCGAGGCGGGAATCGTCATCCTCGGCAAGACCAACCTCGACGAGTTCGCCATGGGCTCGTCGACGGAGAACTCCGCATTCGGGCCGACCCACAACCCGTGGGACCTGTCCCGAATCCCGGGTGGCTCGGGCGGCGGCTCGTCGGCGTCGCTGGCGTCGTACCAGGCGCCGCTCGCGATCGGCACCGACACCGGCGGCTCGATCCGCCAACCCGCCTCGGTGACGGGCACCGTCGGCGTGAAGCCAACGTACGGCGGTACGAGTCGCTACGGCCTGGTGGCGTGCGCGTCCAGCCTCGACCAGGCCGGCCCGTGCGCCCGCACAGTGCTCGACGCCGCGCTGCTGCACGAGGTCATCGCGGGACACGACCCGATGGACTCCACGAGCATCGACGCTCCGGTCCCCCCGGTCGTGGATGCGGCCCGCCGAGGCGCGTCCGGTGACCTGTCGGGGCTGCGGATCGGCGTGGTCAAGGAACTCGGCGGCGAGGGGTACCAGGCCGGCGTCGAGACCCGTTTCCGTGAGGCGGTCGCGCTGCTGTCGGAGCTCGGCGCCGACGTGGTCGAGGTCTCGTGTCCACACTTCACGTACGGGTTGCCGGCCTACTACCTGATCCTGCCGAGCGAGGTCTCGTCGAACCTGGCCCGCTTCGACGCGATGCGCTACGGCCTGCGGGTCGGTGACGACGGCACCCGCAGCGCAGAGGAGGTCATGTCGCAGACCCGGGGCCGCGGTTTCGGCGCGGAGGCCAAGCGGCGGATCATGCTCGGCACGTATGCGCTCTCGAGCGGTTACTACGACGCCTATTACGGGCAGGCACAGAAGGTGCGCACGTTGATCGCCCGCGATTTCGAGAAGGCCTTCGAGCAGGTCGACGTGCTGGTGTCACCGACGACACCCACGACGGCCTTCCCGATCGGCGAGCGGGTCGACGACCCACTGGCGATGTACATGGCGGACCTGTGCACGATCCCGTCCAACCTGGCCGGCAACGCCGCGGCGTCGTTCCCGTGCGGGCTGGCCGACGAGGACGACCTGCCGGTCGGCCTGCATGTCATGGCTCCGGTACTCGCTGATGACCGGCTGTACCGGGTTGGTGCGGCCGTCGAGCAGGCGTACGCACAGCGTTGGGGCGGGCCGCTGCTGGCCCGCGCGCCTGAGTTGGAGGTCGACTCGTGAACGTACGCAACCTGGCCAAGTTCGGCGGACAGGCACTGGCCGCGGGGACGACGTTCCGCGCCCTGCGCAAGGCTCGGGCCGAAGGCGACAAGCTGCGGATGCTCGATGCCGTCGTCAACGCGCTGGCGATCGCGACCACGATTGCGGTCCTCGTGCGCGAGATCCGCGAGCGGCGCGGCAGGGACGACCTTCTGGACCAGGACCTGACGTGACGACGACCGCTCTGGCTCTGCCGACGTTCGACGAGGCGATCGCCCGGTTCGACCCGGTGATGGGGCTCGAGGTGCACGTGGAGCTCGGCACCGTGACCAAGATGTTCTGCGGGTGCTCGACCGAGTTCGGCGCAGAGCCCAACTCACAGGTCTGCCCGGTGTGCCTGGGACTGCCCGGCTCGCTGCCGGTCATGAACCGGACGGCCGTCGAGTCCGCGATCCGGATCGGGCTCGCGCTCAACTGCTCGATCGCCTCGTGGTGCCGCTTTGCGCGCAAGAACTACTTCTACCCGGACATGCCGAAGA
The DNA here is from genome assembly GCA_046727475.1 of Actinomycetota bacterium. GTDB lineage: Bacteria > Actinomycetota > Actinomycetes > Jiangellales > Jiangellaceae > DAIUDS01. Next base: position 19,877 of record JBKPCP010000115.1, read on the forward strand.
ACTTCCAGGTGTCGCAGTACGACGAGCCGATCGCGTACGACGGCTGGATGGACGTGGCATACGACGGGTCGACCTACCGGGTGGGCATCGAGCGCGCCCACATGGAGGAAGACACCGGCAAGTCGCTGCACGTCGGAGGCACGACGGGCCGCATCCACGGGGCCAGCCACTCCCTCCTCGACTACAACCGGTCCGGGATCCCGCTGATCGAGATCGTCACCAAGCCGATCGAGGTGCCACCCGCCGTGGCGCCCGCCGTGGCCCGCGCGTACGTCACCGAGCTCCGGGCGTTGATCCTCGCGCTCGGCGTCTCGAAGGCGCGCATGGAGCTCGGGCAGCTGCGCTGCGACGCCAACGTGTCGCTCAAGCCGTCGGGCACCAAGGCGTTCGGCACCCGTACCGAGACCAAGAACGTCAACTCGCTGCGCTCGGTGGAGCGGGCGGTCACGTACGAGATCCGTCGTCAGGCGGCGATCCTGTCCGAGGGTGGCCGCATCGTCCAGGAGACCCGGCACTGGCACGAGGACACCGGGGTGACAACCGCCGGGCGGACGAAGGAGGAGGCGGAGGACTACCGCTACTTCCCCGAGCCCGACCTCGTGCCGGTCGCGCCCTCCCTGGAGTGGATCGAGTCGCTGCGCGCCACGCTGCCGGAGCCGCCCGCGGCCCGCCGGGCGCGGCTGCAGGCATCGTGGGGGTTCACCGATGCCGAGATGCGCGACGTCGTGAACTCCGGCGCCCTCGAGCTCGTGTCGGACACCGTGGCGGCTGGCTCGGACCCGGCGGGCGCCAAGAAGTGGTGGCTCGGCGAGATCGCCCGGACGGCCAACGTGCGGGGCCGCGACCTCGACACCGTGGGGATCACGCCGGCCGAGGTGGCCAGGGTCCAGGCGCTGATCGCCGAGGGGACCCTCAACGACAAGCTGGCCCGCCAGGTCATCGAGGGTGTCCTGGCCGGGGAGGGCTCGCCCGACGAGGTCGTGGTGGCGCGTGCGCTCGCGCTGGTCTCGGACGACGAGGCGCTCGGTGCCGTCGTCGACGAGGTGATCGCGTCGATGCCCGAGGTGGCCGAGAAGATCCGCGCTGGCAACCTGGCGGCCGTCGGCGCCCTGATCGGGGCCGTGATGAAGGCGACCCGCGGCCAGGCCGACGCGGCCCGGGTACGGCAGCTCATCCTGGAACGCCTGCACGCCTCCGAATGATCACGTGGCGTGGGTGTCCTGAGGGCGGCCGCCGCCACGAGGCCTGGTCGGCGCGCGTCGATCAGGCCGCGGGTTCGAGCGTGACCCGCAGGATCCGGTCGTCGCCGTCGCGCGGTTCGCCGCGGCCATCGGTGTTGTTTGTCAACACCCACAGTGACCCATCCGGCGCCAACGCGGCCGCGCGCAGCCGACCGAACTCCCCGGCGGCGAAATCGGTCGGCGTCCCGGCGACGCCGTCGAGGACGGGTACCTGCCACAGTCGCTGACCCCGCAGCGACGCGAGGAACACCGTGTCTCGGACGTAGGCGATCCCACTGGGGGAGGCTTCGTCGGTGGACCATTGCGCCACCGGCTCGATGAACCGGTCGTCGTTGCCGACGCCTTCGACGACCGGCCAGCCGTAGTTGCCGCCGGCTTCGATCAGGTTGAGCTCGTCCCAGGTGTTCTGGCCGAACTCACTGGCCCACAGCCGTCCGTCCTGGTCGAACGCGAGCCCCTGCACGTTGCGGTGGCCGTAGGAGAACACCGGCGAACCGGCGAAGGGGTTGTCGGCCGGCACCACACCGTCCGGGCTCAGCCGGAGGATCTTCCCGCCGAGCGACTCCAGGTCCTGCGCCCGGTCCGGCTGGGTCGCGTCGCCGGTGGAGACGTACAGCATGCCGTCCGGGCCGAACGCGAGGCGGCCGCCATTGTGATTGCCCGCCTTCGGGATCCCGTCGATGACGACCTCCGGCTGGCCCAGCGCGCCGCCGTCGAAGGACATCCGCACCACCCGGTTGTCCTCGGCCGTGGTGAGGTAGGCGTACACCGTGGGCGAGCCGGGCGGGACGGCCAGTCCGAGCAGGCCGCCTTCGTTCTGGGCGACGACGTCCGGCACCGTTCCCACCTCGCTGACCTGGCCCGAGGCGGTGACCTGCCGGATCCGCGCGGAGTCGCGCTCGGAGACCAGGGCTGACCCGTCCGGTAGGAACGCGAGCCCCCACGGCACGTCCAGACCGGTGACGAGATCCTCGAACGCCGTCGGCACGACCGGTCCCGGCTCGGCGGTGGGGGTCGACGTCGTGGCCGTTGGGGTGGATGTGGCCTCGTTGGGGGTGCGTGTCGTCGGCGCGCTCGACGGCTCGGGTTCATCGTCGGAACAGGCTCCGAGAACGAGAACGAGGCCGAGGACCAGGCATCCGAAGAGGGTGCGCGGTTGCCGCATGACCGAATCGTGTCACGGAGTCGCGGGTAGGTTCGGCCAGGTGGTCGATCGACACAACGTCCTCCAACCGTTCGCGCTCGACGGACCGCTGAGTGCGCTCGCCGAGGGTCTCGACGTCATGACCTGGGACGGTGCCGGCGAGCCGCCGGCCGAGGTGCTGGAACGCACGGACTTCTACGTCATGCCCTACACATTCGAGCCGATCACCGGTGAGGTCATCACCCGGATGCCACGGGTCGCCGTGGTGCAGACCCTGACCGCCGGGTACGAGCATGTGACTCCCTTCCTGCGCGACGGGATCACGCTGTGCAACGCGCGGGGTGTTCACGACGCGAGCACGGCCGAGCTCGCTGTGACGTTGGTCCTGGCCTCGTTGCGGGGCATCCCGGAGTTCGTCCGGGCCCAGGACCGGTCGGAGTGGGCGCACGGCGAGCGCCGCTCGCTCGCCGACCGGACGGTGCTCGTCGTGGGATACGGCTCCGTGGGCGCGGCGGTGGAACGGCGGCTGCAGCCCTTCGAGTGCGACGTACTGCGGGTGGCGCGGCGGGCCCGTGACGGTGTGGCGGGCTACGAGGCACTGCCATCGCTGCTGGGCCGGGCCGACGTTGTGGTCCTCACCGTCCCTCTCACCGACGCGACACGCGGCCTGGTGGATGCCGCCTTCCTGGCCCGCATGCGCGACGGTGCCCTGCTCGTCAACGTCGCGCGCGGTGCCGTGGTCGACACCGACGCTCTGGTCGCCGAACTGCGATCGGGGCGCCTGCGGGCCGCGTTGGACGTGACCGATCCCGAGCCGTTGCCCACCGGACATCCGCTCTGGTCGGCTCCTGGCGTGCTCATCTCGCCCCACGTCGGCGGCAACACGTCGGCCTTCCTGCCGCGGGCCTGCCGCCTGGTCCGCGACCAGCTCGAGCGGTACGCGGCCGGCGAGACCTTGGCGAATGTGGTGGTGCCCACACCGGCGGGCTGATCTTCGTATGTGGGGGCTTGCGATGTCGGAGGGGTCAGGCACACTGCGGGAATGACGGTGTTGCTGATGATCGGCACTCGCAAGGGTCTGTGGCTGGCGCACAGTGACGACGACCGCCGAAGCTGGAAGCTCGACGGGCCGCACTTCCTCATGCAGGAGATCGCGGCCTGCGCGGTCGACACCCGCGCCGGTGCCGTGCGGCTGCTCGCGGGTGCCCGCAGCGAGCACTGGGGGCCCTCGGTGTTCCACTCCGACGACCTCGGCTCGACGTGGACCGAGCCCGGCGGCGGCGCCGTGCGGTTCCCACCGGCGGCCGACGACGCGGTCAGGGCGATCTGGCAGTTGCGCCCGGACTCCGCGGCACGTCCGAACGTCGTCTGGGCGGGGTCGGAGCCGTCGGCGTTGTGGCGCTCCGACGACCGCGGCGAGACATTCGCGCTGGTCGAGGGGCTCTGGGACCACCCGCACCGGCCGACCTGGCAGGCCGGTTTCGGGGGCCAGGCGATCCACACGGTCCTTCCCGATCCCACCGACGAGTCACGGGTGCTCGTCGCCATGTCGACCGGAGGCGTTTACGTCACCGACGACGGCGGCACGTCGTGGCGCCCGTCGAACACCGGGATCAAGGCCTATTTCCTGCCCGACCCGTGGCCGGAGTACGGGCAATGCGTGCACAAGGTCGCGCGCGACGCCGCCCAACCACAGCGGCTGTTCGCGCAGAACCACCACGGCGTCTACCGGTCTGACGACCGCGGCGCGAGCTGGACCTCGATCGCCGACGGCTTGCCCAGCGATTTCGGCTTTCCGATGGTCACGCATCCGTCGCGCGCCGGCACGGCCTGGGTCACGCCGCTGGTTGCCGACGGCGAGCGGATACCGCCCGAAGGCGCGTTGCGGGTGTGGCGCACCACCGACGCGGGCGAGTCCTGGGCCTCGGTCTCATCGGGGCTTCCGGACTCCGGGTTCTACGTCGCGGTGATGCGAGACGCCTTCACCGCCGACAATGTCGAGGACTCGGCCGGCCTGTACCTGGGAGCTCGCGACGGCTCCGTGTACGCGAGCCCTGACGAGGGCGAGACCTGGAGCGAGGTCACGCGTCACCTCCCCGATGTGCTCTGCGTCCGCGCTGCCGCGTTGCCCTGAGGAAGGACGGCCATGAAGGTGACGGTGCAGCTCCCGGGCGCCCTACGCGAGCTGGCACGCGGAGAGCGGGCAGTCGTGGTGGAGGTCGACGAGCCGGCTACCGTCGGCACCCTGCTCGACGCCCTGGCGCGACAGCTGCCCGCCGTCGAACGCCGGGTCCGCGACGAGACCGGAACGCTGCGCCGCCACGTCAACGTGTTCGTCGGCGACGCGAACGTCCGCGACGGCGCCGGGCTCGCCGAGCCGCTCTCCGACGGTGCCGAGGTGCGCATCATTCCCGCCATCTCGGGGGGCTAGCGGTCCATCCGTCGGACTCCGCGTCTTCGATGCTGGACAGCCGGTCTAGCGTAAGCGGCTATGACCACACCGTCCGTGCCCGATCTCAAGCCCCGGTCGCGCGAGGTAACCGACGGCCTCGAACGCGCGGCTGCACGCGGAATGCTCCGTGCCATCGGCATGACCGACGACGACTGGGAGAAGCCGCAGATCGGCGTCGGCTCGTCGTGGAACGAGATCACGCCGTGCAACCTCTCCCTGGATCGGCTGGCAAAGGCGGCCAAGGACGGCGTACATGCCGCCGGCGGCTTCCCGATGGAGTTCGGCACGATCTCGGTCTCCGACGGCATCTCGATGGGACACGAGGGGATGCACTACTCCCTGGTGTCCCGCGAGGTGATCGCCGACTCGGTGGAGACGGTCTTCGGCGCCGAGCGGTTCGACGGCGCGGTCCTGCTCGCCGGCTGCGACAAGTCCGAGCCGGCAATGCTGATGGCCGCCGCGCGCCTCGACGTCGCCGCGGTCTTCCTCTACGCCGGCTCGATCCTGCCCGGCCGGGTCGGGGACCGCGAGGTCACGATCATCGACGCGTTCGAGGCCGTCGGTGCCTGCGCTCGTGGCCTTATCACGCGTGCGGAGGTCGATGCGATCGAGCGGGCGATCTGCCCGGGTGAGGGTGCCTGCGGGGGGATGTACACGGCGAACACCATGGCTTCGGCCGCCGAGGGGCTGGGGATGTCTTTGCCCGGCAGCGCCGCGCCACCCGCGGTGGACCGCCGTCGGGACGGCTTCGCCCGCCGGTCGGGAGAGGCCGTCGTCGGGCTGCTCCGTCAGGGCATCACCACCCGCGACATCCTGACCCGCGACGCTTTCGAGAACGCGATCGCCGTCGTCATGGCTCTGGGTGGCTCGACCAACGCGGTCCTGCACCTGATGGCGATCGCACACGAGGCGGACGTCGACCTCGACCTCGACGACTTCAACCGGATCGGCGACCGGGTTCCACACCTGGCCGACGTCAAGCCGTTCGGCTCCTACGTGATGACCGACATCGACCGGATCGGCGGCGTGCCCGTCGTCATGCGCGCCCTTCTCGACGCCGGCCTGCTGCACGGCGAGTGCCTTACGGTCACGGGCAAGACGATGGCCGAGAACCTGGCGACCATCGCCCCACCCGACCCCGATGGAAAGATCATCCGCTCGCTCGACGACCCGATCCACCGAACCGGTGGGCTGACGGTCGTGCGCGGTTCGCTGTCGCCGGACGGCGCCGTCGTCAAGACCGCGGGCTTCGACGCGACGGTCTTCGAAGCCACGGCTCGCGTCTTCGACGGCGAGCAGGCCGCCATGGACGCGGTTGCCGACGGCACGGTCGTGGCCGGGGACGCGGTGATCATCCGGTACGAGGGACCCAAAGGCGGCCCAGGCATGCGCGAGATGCTCGCGGTCACCGGCGCGATCAAGGGCGCCGGCCTGGGAAAGTCCGTCCTGCTGGTGACCGACGGCCGGTTCTCCGGCGGCACGACCGGCCTGTGCATCGGGCACGTCGCTCCGGAGGCCGTCGACGGCGGGCCGATCGCATTCGTGCGCAACGGCGACCGCGTTCGTCTGGACGTCGAGGCGAGGATGCTGGACCTCCTCGTCGACGATGCTGAGCTGGCCGCGCGCCGCGACGGATGGGTTCCGCCGGCGGCCAAGCACAGGCGCGGCGTCCTGGCCAAGTACGCCCGCCTGGTCGGATCCGCAGCGACCGGAGCCGTCTGCGACTGATGACCTGGCGCCGATCGGCGGGATCGGTGGGGTCGTGAGCGTAGCGTCGCCATCATGTCCCGTGCCGCCGCTCTGCGGGCCTTCGCCTATACCGTCCCCGTCGTCGTCCTCGGCCTCGTCGTGCTCGGATGGCCGGCCGGCCGTGGCATCGGCGCGGGTACCGCCGCCGTCCTGGTGCTCGTCGTCGCCGCCTGGCAGGGCATGCTCTGCCGGGCGCACGCGAATCTGCTGCGTCGAGCCGGTCTCGACGCGTTGACCGGCTTGCCGAATCGGACGCACCTGCTGGAACGGCTCGGCCGGGCGCTCGCCACGCGCTCGCCCGTGGGGCTGATCTTCCTGGACCTGGACGGGTTCAAACGTGTCAACGACACGTACGGGCACGCCGTCGGTGACTGCGTCCTGGCCGAGGTCGGCAGCCGGCTGCTGGCGACGGCCGGACCCGGCGCTTTCGTCGCGCGCTACGGAGGCGACGAGTTCGGGATCCTCGTCGACGGCGGCGAGGCCGAGACCATTGCGCTCGCCGATCGGATCGCGACCGCCGTGGGTTGGCCCGTGCACGTCCGGCAGCGCACCGGGTCCGGCCCGTCGGTGTCCGCGCACGACGGCATCGGCCCTACGGTCAGCCTGTCGGCCAGTGTGGGAGTGACGGTTGCCCGAGCCGGTGCCGTCGAGGAGGTCCTGGGCGCCGCAGACGCAGCGATGTACGCGGTCAAGCCTGGCCCGATCGGCATTCGGACAGTTATCCCGAATCGCGAGACGGAGATCGCTCCGGCTTGACGACGCGACGATGCGTGCGGCAGCGTGCGCCTCGTGCGTGCCAGGATTCTCGTACTCGTACAGCGCGTCGGCTGATCCAGAACAGCCGACGCGCGACCCCTCGTGAGCCTTCGGGCCGGGGGGTCTTTTCATTGCTCCACAAGATCGACACTTGAAGCTCGAGACCGAAGGACGATGAGGCCGGCCATGTCTGAGCCACACCAGCACACGACCACCATGACGGGAGCAGCGAGCCTGATCCGCTCGCTGGAGTCCGCCGGCGTGGACACCGTCTTCGGCATCCCGGGCGGTGCCATCCTTCCCGCGTACGACCCGCTGCTCGACTCGACGAAGATCCGGCACGTCCTGGTCCGGCACGAGCAGGGAGCAGGCCATGCCGCCGAGGGGTACGCGCTGGCGACCGGCCGGGTGGGCGTGTGCATGGCGACGAGTGGTCCGGGCGCGACGAACCTGGTCACCCCGATCGCCGACGCGCACATGGACTCGGTTCCGATGGTGGCGGTCACGGGGCAGGTGCCCAGCGCCGCGATCGGTACCGATGCCTTCCAGGAGGCCGACATCCGCGGCATCACGATGCCGATCACCAAGCACAACTACCTGGTGACCGACCCCGCGGACATTCCGCGGACCGTCGCCGAGGCCTTCCACATTGCCGCGACCGGCCGGCCCGGACCCGTGCTCGTCGACGTCGCCAAGGATGCGCTCCAGGCCCAGACCCGGTTCGAGTGGCCGACCGAGCTCGACCTGCCCGGGTACCGGCCCGTCCTGCGCCCGCACTCGAAGCAGGTGCGTGAGGCGGCACGGCTCCTGGTCGGCGCCCGCCGACCGGTCCTCTACATCGGTGGCGGGGTGCTGCGGGCACGGGCCTGGGCCGAGCTGCGCCGCCTCGTCGAGCTGACCGGTATCCCGGTGGTCACGACGCTGACCGCGCGCGGCGCGTTCCCCGACAGTGACCCGCGCAACCTCGGGATGCCGGGCATGCACGGCAACGTGGCCGCGGTGACGGCACTTCAGAAGTCGGACCTGCTGGTCGCGCTCGGAGCCAGGTTCGACGACCGGGTCACGGGCAAGCTGTCGACGTTCGCGCCCGAAGCGACCGTGGTCCACGCCGACATCGACCCGGCCGAGATCTCCAAGAACCGGTTCGCCGACGTGCCGATTGTCGGCGACTGCCGGGAGGTGATCGCCGACCTGGTGGTCGCCGTCGAGGCCGAGCACACGGCCGGCCGCCACGGCGACTATGCGGCGTGGTGGCGACAGATCGAAGGTTGGCGCGGCCGTTTTCCACTGGGCTACACGACCCCGGACGACGGCGAGCTCGCGCCGCAGTACGTGATCGAACGCCTGGGGGCCATCGCGGGGCCGGACGCGATGTACGTCGCCGGCGTCGGCCAGCACCAGATGTGGGCGGCGCAGTTCATCTCCTACGAGAAGCCCGGCACCTGGCTGAATTCCGGCGGCCTCGGCACGATGGGCTTCGCCGTGCCGGCCGCGATGGGCGCCAAGGTAGGCCGACCCGAGGCGACCGTCTGGGCCATCGATGGCGACGGCTGCTTCCAGATGACGAACCAGGAGCTGGCCACCTGCGCGATCGAGGGAATCCCGATCAAGGTCGCCGTCATCAACAACGCGAGCCTGGGCATGGTCCGCCAGTGGCAGACCCTGTTCTACAACGCGCGCTACTCCAACACCGATCACAGCAGGCGCATCCCGGACTTCGCCAAGCTGGCGGAGGCGTACGGCTGCGTCGGCCTGCGCTGTGACACTGCGGCCGACGTCGATGCCACGATCGACAAGGCGATGGCCGTGGACGACCGGCCCGTCGTGGTCGACTTCGGCGTGCATCGCGACGCGATGGTGTGGCCGATGGTGGCGGCCGGCACCAGCAATGACGACATCCAGATCGCTCGTGGCATGGCGCCGGACTGGGACCGTGAGGAGTGACGTCACCGATGAGCAAGCACACGCTGTCGATCCTGGTCGAGAACAAGCCCGGCATCCTGGCGCGGATCGCCGCGCTATTCGCCCGGCGCGGTTTCAACATCGACTCCCTCGCGGTCGGGCCCACCGAGCACCCGTCCGTCTCCCGGATGACCGTGGTCGTCGACGTCGAGGACCAGCCCCTGGAGCAGGTGACCAAGCAGCTGAACAAGCTGATCAACGTCATCAAGATCGTCGAGCTCGACCCGGGGCAGGCCGTGCGGCGCGAGCTGCTGCTGCTCAAGGTGAGAGCCGACCTCGAGTCGCGGTCGCACATCCTGGAGACCGTCCAGCTGTTCCGGGCAAAGGTCGTCGACGTCGCCGCCGACGCCGTGACCATCGAAGCCACCGGGTCGACGGAGAAGCTCGACGCGCTGCTGCGGGTGCTCGAGCCGTTCGGCATCCGGGAGCTGGTGCAGTCCGGCGTGGTGGCCGTCGGTCGCGGCTCGCGCTCGATCACCGACCGGACGCTGCGCCCCATCGACCGCACCGCGTAACCCCAGCCCGCGCTGCAAGCAGAGAAGGAGAAGCCCGACGTGGCTGAACTGTTCTACGACGACGATGCCGACCTGACGATCATCCAACGCCGCAACGTGGCCGTGCTGGGCTACGGCAGCCAGGGACACGCACACGCGTTGAGCCTGCGCGACTCCGGAGTCGACGTGCGCGTCGGCCTGCCCGAGGGCTCGAAGAGCCGCCCCAAGGCCGAGGCGGAGGGCCTGCGGGTGGTCACGCCGTACGAGGCCTGCGAGGAGGCTGACCTGGTCGTGATCCTCGCGCCGGACCACGTGCAGCGCCACCTCTACGCCGAGGCGGTGGAGCCGAACCTCGTCGACGGCGACGCGCTGTTCTTCGGACACGGGTTCAACATCCGGTTCGGCTACGTGAAGCCGCCGGCCGGCGTCGACGTGTGCATGGTCGCGCCCAAGGGTCCGGGTCACCTGGTGCGACGCGAGTTCTCCGACGGGCGCGGTGTGCCGGTGCTCGTCGCGGTCGAACAGGACGCCACCGGCAACGCCTGGCCGCTCACGCTCGCGTACGCCAAGGGCATCGGTGGCCTGCGTGCGGGGGGCATCAAGACCACCTTCACCGAGGAGACCGAGACCGACCTGTTCGGCGAGCAGGCCGTCCTGTGCGGGGGCGTGTCGCGACTGGTGCAGACCGGATTCGAGACGCTCACCGAGGCCGGCTACCAGCCCGAGATCGCCTACTTCGAGTGCCTGCACGAGTTGAAGCTGATCGTCGACCTCATGTACGAGGGCGGAATCGCCAAGCAGCGCTGGTCGGTGTCGGACACCGCCGAATACGGCGACTACACGTCCGGTCCGAAGATCATCGACGAGTCGGTGAAGCAGCGGATGAAACAGATCCTTCGGGAGGTTCAGGACGGGTCATGGGCCGCGGGCTTCATCGCCGATCAGGATGCAGGAGCTCCTGAGTTCAACCGGCTTCGCAAGGAGGGCGAGCAGCACCCGATCGAAGCCACCGGCCGTGAACTGCGCAAGCTCATGAGCTGGGTGAAGTCCAGTGACGACGACTACACCGAGGGCACCGCAGCGCGCTGACGACACCCGGGGTGCCTGACGCATGGACCTGTCATCGAGCCGGTGACCCGCCGACGGATCGTGCTCGACACCGATCTGGCGATGGGTGCCCCCGGTTCGAACATCGACGACGGCTTCGCACTCGCGCTCGCCGTCGCGGATCCCGTTATCGAGGTCGATCTCGTCACGACGGTCCACGGCAACACCGACGTGGACACGGCCACGCGGTTGTGTCGTGAGCTCCTCGAGCGGGTGGGCCGCGCGGACATAGACGTCGTGCGCGGTGCTGCGGCACCCTTGCTCGGGGGGCCGCGACGCACTGGCACCGGTTCGGGCGCTGGTCCCGGGCGCCGGCGCGCCGCGACCGAGATCGTCGAGCGAGTCCTGGCCGAGCCGGGTGAGTTGACAGTGGTGGCGATCGGGCCCTTGACGAACGTGGCGCTCGCGCTCTTGCTGGAACCGGCGATCGCGGCGGCCGTGGAAGAGATCGTCGTCATGGGCGGGATCTTCATGCAGCACACGAACGACGCCACACGGCCGGGTGAGTCCAACGTGTCGGCCGACCCGGAGGCGGCGAACGTCGTACTCCGTGGTGGTGCGCCGCTGCGGTTCGTCGGCCTGGACGTGACGCGGCGGGTTCGGCTGACCCGCGAGCACGCCGCCGAGATGGCCGGCAGCGGCCGGCCGTTCGCCCGCTTCGCCGGCGAGTGTGCGCTCGGCTGGATCGACCACAATGAGCGCCACCACCCGGGAGACCCTCGTGAGCAGGGCAGCTGTGCCCTGCACGATCCGCTCGCCGTCGCTGTATTGAGTCGACCCGGCCTTGTGAGCTGGAGTGCGGCCCATGTCGAGGTGGAGACGGCAGGCCGGCTCACACGCGGGGTCTGCGTCGCGGATCTGCTGACCTCCGCCGACCCTCCGGCCGCGAACTGCGAGATCGCGACCGACGTGGACGCCGACGCGTTCATGTCCACGTTCCTCGGACGGGTAGGAGCGCTCTAGGCAGGGACAATCGGCACCCTGGTCGAGGGTTAGACTCACCGGGCCGGGCCCACTGTCGCGCTCCGCGCACCGCACACAACGACGCGAAGAGGGTGCACCGTCCGTGAGCAAGCCCGTCGTCCTGATCGCCGAGGAGCTGTCCCCGGCCACGGTCGAGGCACTCGGCCCCGACTTCGACGTCCGTTACTGCGACGGCGCCGACCGCGCGTCGCTGCTTGCGGCGATCGCCGAGGCGGAAGCCCTGCTGGTCCGCAGTGCGACCCGAGTCGACGCAGAGGCCATCGCCGCGGCCACCCGGCTCCGGGTGATCGCCCGCGCAGGTGTGGGCCTGGACAACATCGACGTCAAGGCGGCCACCCAGGCCGGCGTCATGGTGGTCAACGCGCCGACGTCCAACATCGTCAGCGCGGCAGAGCTGACCGTCGGCCTGCTGCTCGCGACCGCCCGAAACATCGCGCCTGCGAACGCCGCCCTGCGGTCCGGGGAGTGGAAGCGCGGCAAGTACACCGGTGCCGAGCTCTACGAGAAGGTCGCCGGCATCGTCGGGCTGGGACGCATCGGCATCCTGGTGGCGCAGCGGTTGTCGTCCTTCGGGATGAAGGTCATCGCGTACGACCCCTACGTTCCGCCCGCTCGCGCCGCGCAGATGGGCGTGCGTAGCGTCTCCCTCGAGGAGCTGCTTCGCGAGAGCGACTTCATCTCCATCCACCTGCCGAGGACGCCCGAGACCGTCGGTCTGATCGGTGAGCACGCGTTGTCGATGGTCAAGCCGAGCGTCCGGATCATCAACGCCGCCCGCGGCGGCATCGTCGACGAGCACGCGCTGGCGCTCGCTCTCAAGGAAGGGCGGGTGTCCGGGGCCGGCATCGACGTCTTCGCGCACGAGCCCTGCACGGACTCACCGCTGTTCGACTTCGACTCCGTGATCGTCACGCCGCACCTCGGCGCATCGACCGTGGAGGCGCAGGAGAAGGCGGGCGTGTCGGTCGCCAGGTCGGTACGGCTCGCCCTGGCCGGCGAGCTGGTGCCCGACGCGGTCAACGTCAAGGGTGGGGCCATCGCCGAGGACGTCCGGCCAGGCATCCCGCTGGCCGAGAAGCTGGGCCGGATCTTCACCGCGCTGGCCGGGGGAGTGGCGACGCAGCTCGACGTCGAGGTCCGCGGCGAGATAACCGAGCACGACGTGAAGATCCTGGAGCTGGCTGCGCTGAAGGGCGTGTTCGCCGACGTCGTCGAGGACCCGGTGACCTACGTCAACGCACCGGTGATCGCGGCGGACCGCGGGGTAGCCGTGCGGCTCGTCACCGACGAGGAATCGCCGGATTACCGAAACCTGGTCACCGTCCGAGGTGTCCTGGCCGACGGCCGCACCGTGTCGGTGTCGGGCACGCTCTCCGGGCCCCGGCACGTCGAGAAGCTGGTCGAGGTGTTGGGCTACGACATCGAGGTGCAGCCGAGCGACCACATGGCCTTCCTGCGCTACGAGGACCGGCCGGGCGTCGTCGGAGTCGTCGGCCGAGTGCTCGGCGATGCCCGGGTCAACATCGCCGGCATGCAGGTCAGCCGTGACACCAAGGGTGGGCACGCCCTGGTGGTGATGACCGTCGACCAGGCCATCCCACCGCGTGCATTCGACGAGATCCTCGCCGCGATCGGCGCCGAGTGGGGCCGCACCGTCGATCTGGAGGCCTGACCGCGCTCGGTCGTCACGGGTCTCGACATCCGAGACGGCTGTTCAGTGCGCAAGACAGTAGGACGTCCTACGAGTAGCGTCGGCCGGGTCATGCCGTGGTCGGTGGTAATTCTTCGCCGCCGCGACGGGGTCCGATAGGCCGGCTCCCCGTCGCGGAGTCCTGGCGTTCCCGCTGGCCGCCCGCAACTGACGAGGGACATCCCGCGATCCGGGTCTCCGCCGGACGAGTCCGCGGCGCCACCACGAACTGGCCCCGTTGTCCAGGCGGTTCCGCTCCCCGTCGACCCATTCGACGAACCGTGGAGCACGATCATGACCGAGGAACAACAGAAAGCTCAGCACGCCTTGCAAGAGGCGATGGACCGCCGCGACAACGGCGGCGAGACCGGCCACTGAGTCCGTTAACACGACACCAGGGGCCCGCGCCAACGGGGGAGGTGCGGGCCTCGTCATGTCCGGATCGCGGACGAATGTGCTGTCCTCCGGAAGCGGTCGTACGGTGGCCCGCATGTCGCGCAGCGTCCGACTCGCCGTGATCCCCGGTGACGGGATCGGACCCGAGGTCGTGGCCGAGGGTTTGAAGGTCCTCGAGGCGGTCCTCGCCGGAACCGATACGAAGGTCGAGACGACGGCTTACGACCTCGGTGCCCGGCGATGGCACGCGACCGGTGAGACCCTACCTGCACCGGTGCTCGCCGAGCTTCGCGGACACGACGCGATCCTGCTCGGGGCGGTCGGTGATCCGAGCGTGCCGAGCGGTGTGCTCGAGCGGGGACTGTTGTTGAGGCTGCGCTTCGAGCTCGACCATTACGTCAACCTTCGGCCGTCCCGGCTCTTTCCGGGTGTCCGGTCGCCGTTGCGCGATCCCGGCGACGTCGACTTCGTCGTCGTGCGCGAGGGGACCGAAGGGCCGTACGTCGGCAACGGCGGCGCCGTCCGGGTGGGCACTCCGCACGAGATCGCCAACGAGGTCAGTGTCAACACCGCGTATGGAGTTGAGCGGGTCGTGCGCGACGCGTTCACCCGGGCCGCGGCCCGCCCGCGACGCACACTCACCTATGTCCACAAGCACAACGTGCTGGTCCATGCCGGGCACTTGTGGCGGCGCACGGTCGAGCGGGTGGCGTCGGAGTACCCGTCTGTCACGGTCGACTACCTGCATGTCGACGCTGCGACGATCTTCATGGTGACCGACCCCGCCCGGTTCGACGTGATCGTCACCGACAACCTGTTCGGCGACATCCTCACCGACCTGGCAGCGGCCATCACCGGTGGCATCGGGCTGGCCGCGAGCGGCAACGTCAATCCGGACCGCAACACGCCGTCGATGTTCGAGCCCGTGCACGGCTCGGCACCCGACATCGCCGGCCAGGGCCTGGCCGATCCCACCGCGGCGGTCCTGTCGGTGGGGCTCCTGCTCGACCACCTGGGCCTCGCCGACGCCTCCCGTCGGGTCACCGACGCCGTCGCTGCCGACCTCGCCGAGCGGGGGACGTCCGAGCGGCGAACGGCCGAGGTCGGCGATGCACTGGCCGCCGGTGTAGCCGGCTAGGAAGGTCGCCCGAGACTCGTGGGTCGTCCGCCATCAAGGCGGCTCGGCTTACCCGGGCCGCTTCGAGCAGGTACCGTTCCGTTGGACGTCCTAGTAGTTGACGAAAGGCACGAGCGATGACCGCGACGGCGCAGCGGCTGGAGTTCACGACGAGCATGTCGGCGGACCTGGTAGCCGAGCAGCGTCGCAGCGAGATCCTGGCCAATCCCGGGTTCGGGCAGTGGTTCACCGATCACATGCTGACCGCGACCTGGACGCCCGATGCCGGTTGGCATGATGCCGGCATCCGCGCGTACGCGCCGCTCTCCCTGGATCCGGCGACCGCCGTCCTGCATTACGCACAGGCGATCTTCGAAGGCATGAAGGCCTACCGCCACGCCGACGAGTCGATCTGGACCTTCCGTCCAGAAGTCAACGGCGCCCGGTTCGCCCGCAGCGCACGGCGGATGGCACTGCCGGAACTGCCGGTCGAGGCCTTCGTCGAGGCGGTCGACCTGTTGGTGCGGACCGACGCCGACTGGGTGCCGTCCGCATCCGACGACGGTGAGGGCAGCCTGTACCTGCGTCCGTTCATGTTCGCCTCCGAGGTGTTCCTCGGCGTGCGCCCGGCGAAGCAGGTCACCTTCTGCGTCATCGCATCGCCCGCGGGTGCCTACTTCGCATCCGGCGTGGAGCCGGTGAGCATCTGGCTGTCGTCGGAGTACACGAGGGCCGCTCCGGGCGGAACCGGCGCGGCCAAGTGTGCCGGCAACTACGCAGCCAGCCTGATCGCCCAGCATGAGGCGCTCGAGCACGGATGCGACCAGGTGTGCTTCCTCGATGCCGTCGAGCGGCGTTGGGTCGAGGAGCTCGGAGGCATGAACCTCTACTTCGTCTACTCCGACGGATCGGTCGTCACGCCGGAGCTGACCGGCACGATCCTCGAGGGCGTCACCCGGGCGTCGATCCTCGAACTGGCGGCCGACATGGGGCACAAGGTCGACGAGCGCCGGGTGAGCATCGACGAATGGCGCGAGGGCGTGGCGTCCGGCGACATCACC
Organism: Actinomycetota bacterium; assembly: GCA_046727475.1. GTDB lineage: Bacteria > Actinomycetota > Actinomycetes > Jiangellales > Jiangellaceae > DAIUDS01. Next base: position 36,030 of record JBKPCP010000115.1, read on the forward strand.
GAGGTCTTCGCCTGCGGGACGGCGGCCGTGATCACGCCGCTGGGCCGGCTCGCGTGGGACGGCGGTGAGCTGTCCATGGGCGACGAGCCCGGGCCGGTGACGACGAGAATCCGACAGGCCTTGTTGGACATCCAGTACGGACGCGCCGACGACGCCCACGGGTGGCTGCACCGCGTGGTCTGAGCGAACGGTCAGCAGGATTACCACGGTTCCCGACGACCGCGTGGTCGAGCACCTCGCTCTCACGCAGGATCACGGCCACCGCGCCGGCGTACAACGGATGAGGGGTCGATGTCAGGCCGGGCAGCGACCAGATCGAAGCCTTGGCGCCGCGCCCCGCCTCCAGCGCGTTGATGGTGACGACCTCCCACTCGTCACAGTCGACGTGATAGGTCAGCAGCCCGGCCGGCTTGCCGTCGACCTCGACAACCAGCCCAGGAAGGGTCGCCGACGAAGTCATGATCGTCCGGCCCGTGGGCCGAGCAGACCTAGACGAGGTAGGGACAGGGGTCGAACTCCTCGAACAGTGAGGGGTGCGGCCCATGCACCACGGCGATGCCCTCCTCGGTGAACGTGACGTAGCCAGCATCCCGAATAACTACGCCGCCATCCGGGCTCAGCAAGCGGAATGGCAGCCCGGTGAACGTCGCCGAGTCGCCGGTGTCGTACTCCCGCCACGCCTCGCGCTCGATCAGCGACCCACCCGGCCCGGTGATCGTCGCGCTGAACGATGCAAGGTGCTGGTGCGGCACGTCCGAGCCCTCCTCGAAGAACACGGTCCTCTCGGTGAACGTGTACGAGACGGTGATCTCCGTCCCGCACAACTCGCTCAGGAACGGGTCGACAAACGTATCGCTCTCGGTGAAGGTTTCTGGAGGATCCGCCGCCGCCGTGCCGGCGCCTCCCAGCATCGCTACCGCAGCCAGTGCGACGACTGCGCCGACGCGTCCAAAACTCCTAACCATGGTGCACCCCCCAAGTAGACCCCGCTGTGCTTGGCGGCACGCTACACGCAGTGGCGTCGCAATGGCGTCGTTATGAACGGCCAGGGCATCTCGGAGTCTCGCAGGTTGCCATCTCGGACTGGGAGACGAGCAGGGTGCCACTGTCGATGCTTCACCACGGGCGTAGCGCCCGACGTCCACCATGTGGTCAACGGGTCTCACGGGCTGCGATCGTATGGCAGGCTCTGACCCGATGACCTTCTGCATGATCATTGTGTAGGCGCGCCGGCCCGAGATCAACCGCCAGCGCGCAGACCCTTCGCATCCGCGAGGGGTCTTTCGCGTTCCCAGGGGATTCGATGACGACGGACGGGTTCCACGTCTACGACACAACGCTGCGCGACGGCGCCCAGCAGGAGGGCCTGTCGCTCTCGGTGCAGGACAAGCTCGCCATCGCCCGGCACCTCGACGAGCTCGGCGTGGGGTTCATCGAGGGCGGCTGGCCCGGTTCGAACCCCAAGGACACCGAGTTCTTCCGCCGGGCGCAGACCGAGCTGGGCCTGCGCCACGCGACCCTTTCCGCATTTGGGGCGACCCGGCGGCCCAACGTGCGGGTGGACGACGACCCGCTGGTGCGCGCCCTCGTCGAGGCGGAGACGCCGCTCGTCACGCTCGTGGCCAAGAGTCACACCGGACACGTGGAACGGGCGCTGCGGACGACGCTGGAGGAGAACCTCGCGATGGTGCGGGAGACCGTGGCGTTCTTGACCGCTCACGGCCGCCGGGTGTTCCTCGATGCGGAGCACTTCTTCGACGGCTACCGCCGCGACCCGTCGTATGCGCTGGCCGTCGTCACGACCGCGGCTGAAGCCGGCGCCGAGCTTGTCGCGCTGTGCGACACCAACGGCGGTCTGCTTCCGGACGACGTCGGCGAGGTCGTCGCAGCCGTGAGCGACACTTCCGGCGTCCGTCTCGGCATCCACTGCCACAACGACACCGGCTGCGCCGTCGCCAATTCGCTCGCCGCGGTCGACGCCGGCGCGACGCACATCCAGGGAACGCTCAACGGATACGGCGAGCGCACCGGCAACGCCGACCTGCTCACCGTCGTCGCCAACCTCGAGCTCAAGCGGGGCATGGCGGTGCTGCCGGACGGACGGCTGCGCGAAGCAACCCGGATCGCGCACGCAGTCTCCGAGGTCACCAACGTCGTGCCGTACTCGCGTCAGCCCTACGTCGGTGCCAGCGCGTTTGCCCACAAGGCTGGCTTGCACGCCAGCGCCATCAAGGTCGACCCGGACCTCTACCAGCACGCCGACCCGGCGGACGTGGGCAACGACATGCGGATGCTCGTCTCCGAGATGGCCGGCCGGGCGAGCATCGAGCTCAAAGGCCGCGAGCTGGGCTACGACCTGTCCGAGGACCGCGCGCTGGTGAGCTCGGTGACCCGGCGGGTCAAGGAGCTGGAGGCCGCCGGGTACACGTTCGAGGCGGCCGACGCCTCCTTCGAGCTGCTGTTGCGGGAGGAGGTCGAGGGCGCACGGCCCGAGTTCTTCGACGTCGAGTCCTGGCGGGTCATCACCGAGTCGCGCCCCGGCGGCGACGCGCCCAGCGAGGCGACGGTCAAGCTGCGCGCGGGGGGAGAGCGGGTCGTGGTCACCGGTGAGGGCAACGGCCCGGTCAATGCGCTGGACCACGCCCTGCGCACGGCGATCGGCACGCTGTACCCGGAGATCGACAAGCTCGAGCTCATCGACTTCCGGGTGCGGATCCTGGACGCGGCGCACGGCAGCGACGCTGTCACGCGCGTCCTGGTTGAGATTTCCGACGGCAAGAGCTCCTGGGAGACGGTCGGGATCGGGGCCAACATCATCGAGGCGTCGTGGGAGGCACTGGTTGACGGCGTCACGTACGGGTTGCTGCGTCAAGGTGCGGAGCCACCGAGTTGACGGTAGGGCACCCTAGACACCCGACCATGCCCTGACATCGACCGGAGCACCGATGAAGCGCACAGCTGCCGCACGGATGGATGCCGAAGACCCGCTTGCCGGACTCCGCGACCGGTTCCACGTACCCGTCGACGAGGACCTCATCTATCTCGACGGCAACTCCCTGGGATGGCTGCCCCTCTCCACGGCAGATCGGCTGCAGGAGGTCGTGAGCCGAGAATGGGGTGAGCGCCTGATCCGGTCTTGGAACGAGCACTGGTACGACCTTCCCGGCCGAGTTGGCGATCTGATCGGTTCGCACCTCCTGGGCGCGGCGCCTGGTCAGGTGGTGGTCGCCGACTCGACGACGGTGAACTTCTACAAGTTGGCCGTCGCGGCGCTGGGCGCGGCCGCGCCACGCCGCACCATGGTCACCGACGTCGGCAACTTCCCGACCGACCGTTACGTCCTGGAGGGGATTGCAGCCGCGCACGGAGCGGTCGTCCGCTTCGCCGAGTTCGACGACATCGAGGGCGCGACGCCGGACGCCGTGGCAGCCGTGATCGATGACGAGACGGCGTTCGTCGCGCTGTCACACGTCGACTACAGCTCCGGTGCCCTGGCCGACATGGCCGCGATCAACGCCGTAGCGGCTGGTGCGGGAACTCGGGTCGTGTGGGACCTCTCTCATTCGGCCGGCGCGGTACCGGTCGATCTCGACGCGGCCGGGACGGATCTGGCCGTCGGGTGTACCTACAAGTACCTGAATGGCGGGCCCGGCGGGCCGGCGTACCTCTATGTACGCCGTGGGCTGCAGGAGCGCATCAGCTGTCCGATCTGGGGCTGGTTCGGCCAGCGCGACCAGTTCGCGATGGGACAGGGCTACGACCGGGTGCCCGGGATCGGGCACTTCCTGTCGGGCACGCCGAACGTTCTCGGTGCGGTGGCGGTCCAGGAAGGTGTCCGGTTGCTGGCGGAGGCCGGCGTCGAGCGGCTGCGGGCCAAGAGCATCGCACTCACCGAGCTGGCTCTGGAGCTGAGCGACGCGCGGCTGGCGGACCTCGGCTTCCGGGTCGTGTCACCACGCGACCCGTCGCGTCGCGGGTCGCACGTCTCGTTGGCGCACCCGGAGGCCTACCCGATCTGCCGCGCTCTGATCGAGACCCAGAACGTCGTCCCGGACTTCCGGGCGCCGGACCGGCTGCGGCTCGGTTTCGCCCCGATCACGACGCGGTTCGTGGACGTGTGGGAGGCCTTCGACCGGTTGCGGCGTCTCGTCGAGGAGGATTCCTACCGCGACCTCGAGCTGCCGCCGCTGCCGGTGACGTGAGTGTGCATTGCCGGGCCGCATCGGAGCCGTCACCTCACGTTGGTCAGCACCGGCTTGACGTCGACGATGGGCGTCCCGTCTATTGCCTCGAGATCCCGCACCAGCATGCGCAGACCGTCGATCGCGACGATCTGGACCCGGTGTAACCCGATCGGATTCGGCCTGTCCGAGGACCGGGTGCTGAACACACCCGTCTCGGGGTTTCTTGGGTCGTCGCGCGGATGCACCGCGAGCACGTCGCGCTGTGCCTGATGCAGCCAGGTCAGCACGAAGACGTCGGCGCCGACTGCGAGGTCGCGGACGCCTTCTGCTACCTCGGGGTCGAACACCAGCCACGCCTCCGGTGCTCCTTCCGTCCCCTGCTTCGGTGCGGTCTCGCGATCGACCAGCGGGGACTCGACGTACCCGATGGCCCTGACTTCGAAGGACGCTGTCTTCACCTCGGCTCCTCGGTTCGTCGTGGGCACACCATGGCTCAGCCCTGGAGCTCCGCCAGCCGCCGCTCGAGGAAGCGTCGCTCGGCGTCCGCGTGGACGAGATCCAGCGCACGGTCGTAGGCCGCGCGGGCGTCGTCGATGCGATCGAGGCGACGCAGCAGCTCCGCGCGGGTGGCGTGCAGGTAGTGGTAGCGGTCGAGGTCGAGGCTCTCCACCAGAGTGAGTGCAGACTCGACGTCACCGGCTTCGGCGACGGCGACGGCCTGGTTGAGCTCCACGACCGACGAGCCGGTGAGTAGGGCGAGCTCCCCGTAGAGAGCCGCGATCTGTGGCCAGTCCGGGGGCTCCTCGACGTGCCGGGCCGCGATGGTGGCCTGCAGGGCGTACGGGCCGCGTCCGCCGAGCCTCACCGCACGCTCGAGTGCGGCGCGCCCTTCGTCCATCTGGTCGACGTCCCAGAGGGTGCGGTCCTGCTCTCCCAGGAGCACGAGCTCGCCGTCGCGGAAGCGGGCATCTCGGCGACTGTCATTGAGCAGCATCAGCGCGAGCAAGCCGTGGACCTCGGGTTCGTCGGGCATCAACCGGGCGAGCACACGCCCGAGCCGGATCGCCTCGGCCGCGAGCTCGCCGCTGCCGCCGTAGCCCTCGTTGAAGATCAGGTAGGCGACCGCGAGAACCGCGCCGAGACGGTCGGGGAGCAGATGAGCCGCCGGCACTCGAAACGGGATCCCGGCAGTCTTGATCTTTCCCTTCGCACGCACGAGCCGCTTGGCCATGGTGGCCTCGGGGACGAGGAAGGCGCGGGCGATCTCGTCGGTCCCCAGGCCACCCAGCGTCCGCAGCGTGAGCGCGACCTGGGCATCGAGTGCGAGGGCCGGATGGCAGCACATGAAGACCATCTCGAGTCGCTCGTCCGGGATCGTTGTCTCGTCCACGTCAACCTCCATGTGCGCGGCCTCCGGCACGTCGAGCAGGCGGATCTTCTGTGCCAGCGTGCGGTCGCGCCGGATGCGGTCGATCGCGTGGTTGCGCGCCGTCCGCACCAGCCAGGCACGTGGGTTGGTCGGCGCACCGTCGCGCGGCCAGCGCGCAGCGGCCACCGCAAAGGCCTCCTGGGCGGCTTCCTCGGCGAGGTCGACGTCGCCGAGGAAGCCGATCAGGCTGGCGAGGACACGGCCCCACGCGTCGCGGAAGACTTGCTCGAGAATCGCTAGCCCTCCAAGATCGGGCGCACCTCGACGGCACCGCCCCTGCTGGCCGCCGGAACGCGCGATGCGAGGGCGATGGCAGCGTCGAGGTCGTCCGCCTCGTAGAAGAGCCAGCCGCCGAGCGCCTCCTTGGTAGCGACGAACGGGCCGTCCGTGGTCAGCGTCTTGCCCTCCTGAACCCGGACAGTGGTCGCTGCCTCCGGCGGCGCCAGCTCGAGACCCGGGCTGACGCCAGGAGTTGCGTTGATCGCCCCGTACGCGGCATAGACCGCGTTCTGCTCGTCCTGCGAGAGGCGAGCCCACGCGTCAGGGTCGCGAGGGGTGGGTGAGTCGCCCAGCTGGATCAGCAGCATGTACTTCATGGCTTCCTCCTCCTTCGTGGAGATCGGTCGCCTCATAGACGAACGGCGAACGAGGAATTGGACAACCTCACATCCGTCGTTCTGCCGTCTCGACGCCGATCGAACCGAGGATGTCGACGAGTCGCTGCCGCAGTGTGGCGGCGCGCGTCG
>JBKPCP010000116.1:0-14013 GCA_046727475.1 Actinomycetota bacterium
GGCCGCGCAGCCGCTCGGGCCGCCGCCTCGGAGGCCCGCCGCTGCACGTGCTGGTCGTCGAGACCCTTCTCCAACAGGTTGGCGACCCACACCGACAGGCAGTCGACGATGACCGTCGCGTCAGGTGGTGAGCCGTCCAGTGCCCCGCCCACGTCCAGGGGCGCTTCGACCGTCTGCCAACCGGCCGGGCGTTCGGCTCGGTGCCGGGCGATCCGTGCGGCCATTTCATCGTCGAGAGCCTCCGCTGTGGCGACGAAGACGACGGAGACGCCCGCGGCCCGGGCCCTTCGCACCGCGAGCGAGGACTTGCCGCTCCGTGCGCCGCCGATCAGGAAGGTGAGCGCCATCAGTCGAGCCGGCCGGACGGACGACGGGCTGGGAGTACGGCCGGCAATCCATCCAGCCGGGTGACGCGCACGTGCGCGTCGTAATGGCGGTTGATCCGCTCCTCGGTGAGCACATCGACCGGTGCGCCGTCGGCCACGACCCGTCCGCCGTCCACCAGAACGAGACGGTCCGCGTATTGACCGGCCAGCGTGAGGTCGTGCATCGCGCCCAGCACGGTCAGGCTCCGCTCGGCGCGCAGTGTCCACACCAGGTCGAGCACCTCCTGCTGGCGTCCGACATCGAGCGCGGTGGTGGGTTCGTCGAGCAGCAGGACGGGCGCCTGCTGCGCCAGGGCGCGGGCCAGCACGGTTCGCTGCCGCTCGCCACCGGAGAGCGCGTCGAGTCGCCGCTGGCTCAGCGCACCCAGGCCTAGGCTGTCGATGGACTGCTGCACTGCGGAGTCGTCACGGCGACCGGGCCGCCCGAGGAACCCGAGGTACGGCGTCCGACCCAGCATCACGTACTCGCGCACCGTCATGTCGGCGGGCAAGAGCGGACTCTGCGGCACCAGGGCCAGGACGCGAGCCCGTTCGCGCGGTGACATCTCCCGGACCTGTCGGCCGTCGACGGCGATCGATCCCGCATACGGGACCAGGCCGGCGATGGCTCGCAGCATCGTGGTCTTGCCTGCCCCGTTGCGTCCGATCAGCGTGGTCCATCCACCCGGAACCAGGGTGAGCCCGACGTCGTCGACGACCCGCGTCCCGCCGAGGTCGACGGTCAGGCTCCCGATGCCGATCATTGCTCACCCCTCCTCGTGGTCCGCAGCACGACTGCGAAGAAGGGAGCACCGATGCACGCGGTCACCACCCCGATCGGTAATTCAGCCGGCGACAGGGCGGTTCGCGCGACGACGTCGGCGAGCACGAGGAACGCGGCACCGAACAGCGTCGAGAGTGGCAGCACGATCCGGTACGACGCTCCCGCGAGCAGCCGCACAGCGTGTGCGACCACGATTCCCACGAAGCCGATCAGGCCACTCACGGCCACGGCCGCAGCCGTGCCGAGGGTTGCCGCGACGACCACCAAGAGGCGGACCCGAGTCACGGCGACTCCAAGACTTGCGGCCTCCTCGTCGCCGACCCGCAGGACGTCGAGCACTCGCGCGTGCAGGAGGATCGTGACCACGCTGACGGCGATGTACGGCGCGACCATGGCAACGTCACCCCACCCGGAGGTGGACAGCCGGCCCAGCAGCCACGAGTAGACGGCCCGGACGTCTTCGGCGTTCTGCTGCAGAACGAACGTCTGCGCCGCAGCCAGGAAGGCCGCGACCGCGACGCCGGCCAGAACCAGGGTTGCCCCGCTGGCAACGCCGACCGAGCGTCCGAGGGCGTACGCCGCGACGACGGCGACGACGGCGCCGACGAAAGCCGCCAACGGCAACAGGCGGTCGCCCGCGCCCGTGTACGCGATCGCCACCGTGGCGCCAAGGCCGGCGCCGGCAGCCACGCCGAGTAGGTAAGGGTCGGCGAGCGGGTTGTGGAAGACAGCCTGGTAGGACCCGCCCGCCACCGCGAGCATCGCGCCGACCAGCGCGCCCAACGCGACCCGGGGCGCTCGCAGCTCCCACAGCACGGTCGCGTCGATCTGCGACAAGGGTGTCCCGATATCCAACGGCAGTCTGGACAGCAGGTCGGACACGACGGCCTGCGCCGAGATGGCGGCCGGCCCGAGGGTCAGCCCGGCGACGAGTGCGGCGATCAGGGCCGCCGCCCCACCGGCCAGCCATCGCCAGGACGGGCCAGCCACTGGCGCGGCGACCACTGGGTCGGGCGGCGGACGTGGCGGCGCAGCCCGGTCGGCGATCCCGGTCACGACGACTCCCGTACCGTCCGGACGGCGTCGGTGACGGCCTCGAAGAACTCCGGCACGCGCGGGCCCCACCGTGACGCGATGTCCTCGTCTACTGAGATCACCGCGCCGTTGCGGACCGCGGTGAGCGCATCCCAGCCCGGGCGGCTCGCCGCCTGCTCGGGAGTGACGCCGCAGCATTGGCCGTCGGCCAGGATCACCAGGTCCGGATCCGCAGCCAGGAGGTATTCCGGTGACACCTGGGGGTAGGGGCTGCCGGCCTGTTCGGCAGCCTCGTCGGCGATGTTGGTCAGGCCGACCTGCTCGTAGACCTGGCCGATGAACGTGTCCGAGCTGGCGGTGTAGAGGTCGGGGCCGAGCTCGTGGAAGACGGTGACCTCAGGCCCGTCGGGCAGGTCGGCCATCAGCTCGTCGATCCGATCCCGCATGGCGTCGACGAGCTCGCCTGCCTCGTGGGCGTGTCCGGTGATCGCGCCCAACTCCTCGATCTGCTCATACGCCTCGTCCAGGTCGTCCGCCGCCGATTCGGCGAGCACGGGGATGTCCAGCTGATCCAGTGCCTGTGTGAGGTCGCTCGGCCCCTCCCCTTCGGCGATCACCAGGTCGGGCTGGTATTCCACGATCGCCTCGACGTTCGGCTCGAACCCCGACAGGGCCGTCTTCGGCGCGTCGGCCGGGTAGTCGGACTGATCGTCGACGGCCACGACCTGGTCGCCCGCTCCGATCGCGTACAGCGTCTCGGTCGCCGTCGGCGACAAGGACACGACGCGGACAGGCTCCCGGTCGACGGTGGTCTCGCCGTTGGTGCCCTCGACGGTGACCGGGAACGCCTCTGTCGTCGTGGACTGGGTCTGGGGTGTCTCGTCGCTGGCGGACGAGCCGCACGCGGTGAGGGCCAGTGCGGCCACCAGCGCGGCCGCCTTGTGTACGAACATGAAAACCTCCGCTTCGAAGCGGAGGGAGGTCGGCCCGGCGGGTCAGCCCGCGCGAACAGCCCCTCCTCCGAGGGCAGATCCGTCGACACGGGTCAGGCGACCTGGCTCAGCCTCGCGCAGAGGCATCACAGTTGCGGGACAGCGCCGGAATCGCACCGGCTTCGCTGAGCACCGTGCCAGCCGGCGTGGACCACCGGCCGGGGTTCAGCATAGCCCGCCATCGGCCCCTGGCGGCCCGGTTGCCCTTGTGCTTCGGTGGATTCGCGAAGGGAGACCCACATGGCTGGAGAGTTGTCGTTTCTCGAGCTCGGCGTCGACGACGCGGAACGGGGCCGGGCGTTCTACGAAGGCCTGTTCGGCTGGCGGTTCGAAGTGGGGCCCTCGGGCAGCGGATTCGTGATCACGACGCCGACGGTTCCGGCCGGCATCCATGGCGGCGACCACGCGGCGGCGCCCTACGTGTTCTTCCGCGTGGACGACCTGGACGCTTCGCTCGATCGCGTTCGGGAGCTCGGCGGCGTGGTCGAGGAAACCGATCTCGGCGACGATGCGGACTCGGTCGCCCGCTTCGGCCGGTTCAAGATGTGCCGCGACGACCAGGGCTCGCCGTTCGGACTGCACCAGCCACCCGAACTCTGAACGCCACTGCGTGTTCATGGCGGCGGGCCCCGTTCGTCGTCATGATGAGGCGGCAGGTCGCCGCCCGCGCCTGACCCGAGGAGGGGACAAGATGCGATACCTGCTGTTGATCTACGGCGAGGAGCAGACCAGAGAACTGTCGCAGGAGGAGAGCGACGCCTCGATGGCGGAATGGTGGGCGTACACCCAAGCTCTGCAGTCCTCCGGCGTCCACCTGGGCGGTGAGGCCCTCCAGCCATCCCAGACGGCGACGACCGTGCGCCTGAAGGAAGGCGAGCGAGTTGTCACCGACGGGCCGTTCGCGGAGACCCGCGAGGTGCTCGGTGGGTACTACCTCATCGACGTCCCCGACCTGGACAGCGCGCTGGACTGGGCCGCCAAGTGCCCGGGTGCGAAGTACGGCTCGATGGAAGTCCGGCCCATCATGGAGTTCGACGCACCCTCGTGAGACGGACGTGAGCGACCGAGCGGCCGACTCCGCCGAAGCGGTCTTCCGGGAAGAGTGGAGCCGGCTGCTCGCCACGCTCGTCCGATGGGTCGGTGACCTCGACCTGGCCGAGGAGGTCGCCGCGGACGCGATGGCCGTGGCGCTCGAACGATGGCCGGTCGAGGGCGTGCCCTCCAGGCCCGCGGCATGGCTGCTGACCACGGCTCGCCGCCGGGCGGTGGACCTGCTGCGCCGCCGACAGACCTACGCGGCAAAGCTCGCAGTGCTGGGGGTGGAGGCGCAGCGGGCCGAGTCTGAACGGCTCGGCGCCGCCGCGCCGGACCCGGACCTGATCGGCGACGACCGACTGCGGCTGTTCTTCACCTGCTGTCACCCGGCTCTGGCAGCGGATGCACGTGTGGCGCTGACTCTGCGTTACCTGGCTGGGCTCTCCACGGCCGAGGTCGCCCGGGCGTTCCTGGTGCCGGAGACCACCATGGCGCGGCGCCTGGTGCGGGCGAAGCACAAGATCCGCGACGCGCAGATCCCGTACCGGGTGCCCTCGGCGGCGGAGTTGCCGGCCCGACTCCCGGCCGTCCTGAGCGTGATCTACGTGATCTTCACAGAGTCGTACGCCGCCAGCATCGGCCCGGCGTTGGTGCGGCCCGATCTCGCGGATGAGGCGGTTCGGCTGGCTCGAATCTTGCATGACCTGCTGCCTGCGCAGCGGGAGGTCGCGGGCCTGCTCGCACTCCTGCTGTTGGTCGACGCGCGACGGGCTGCCCGAACGGACGAGGCCGGGGACCTCGTACTGCTGGAAGATCAGGATCGGTCGCGATGGGACCGAACGATGATCGACGAAGGACGAGCCCTCGTCGTCGAGGCGCTACGCGGTGGATCGCCGGGACCGTACGCGCTACAGGCGGCGATCGCGGCGTTGCACGACGAAGCAGAATCCGCGGAGACAACGGACTGGCCGCAGATCGTGGGTCTGTACGACGTCCTCCGGGCTACCGCACCCTCGGCCCTGGTCGAGCTGAACCGGGCGGTCGCGGTGGCAATGGCCGAAGGGCCGGCCGCAGGCCTCGCCCTGATCCGAGAGCTGTCCGGCTCGGGTGAGCTCGACCGGTACCACCTGTTCCACGCTGCGCGCGCGCGCCTGCTGGACCGGCTCGGTCGCTTCGAGGAGGCGGCTCAGGCTTACCGTCGTGCCCTGGATCTGGCCGGTAACGAACCCGAGCGTGCGTTCCTGGCCCGCTGCCTGGCCACCGCGGAGGCCCGAACCAACGAGTGATGGCCGCGGCCTGGCCGGCTCATCGCAGGCTCAACGGGGCGAACGTCAATCCTTGGAAGGTCCCGTCGCCAGTCGGCTGGCCTGCCGTTCGAGGTAGCGCCGCTCCGGGATGCTGAGGGTGCGGCGGGCGGCGAGATCGTAATGGGTGCGCGCCGCGTCTCGATCGCCTGCCATGTCGTGCAGATGCGCGCGGACGGCGTGGACGCGGTGGTGCCCGGCCAATGCGGGATCAGCCTCCGCGGAGGCAAGCTGCTCCAGACCCGCCTGCGGGCCGTGGACCATGGCCACGGCGACGATCCGGTTCAGGGTGACCATCGGGCCGGGCGCCATGACGTGCAGCAGGTCGTACAGCCCGAGGATCTGCCGCCAATCGGTCTCTTCCGGGCTGGGTGCCTCGTCGTGCACGGCTGCGATCGCGGCCTGCAGCTGGTACGGGCCGATCGGGGCGGTGGCGAGCGTCGTGGTGATCAGGGCGACACCCTCCGAGATGGCGACGGCGTCCCACTGGCGGCGGTCCTGCTCCGCGAGCGGGACCAGGCTGCCGTCCGGTCGGGTCCGCGCCGGGCGTCGGGCCTCGGTGAGCAGCATCAGCGCGAGTAACCCGGCCACCTCGCCGTCCTCAGGCAGAAGGGTGCGGAGCTGCCGGGTCAGCCGGATCGCCTCGCTGGTCAGCTCGACGCGATGCAGTGCGGACCCCGAGCTGGCGGTGTATCCCTCGTTGAAGATCAGATACAGCACGTGCAGCACCGCGGTCACACGTTCGGAGCGTTCCTCCGGCGGAGGCAGCCGGAACTGCGCGCCACTGGCCTTGATCCGCTGCTTGGCTCGGCTGATCCGCTGGGCCACGGTGGAATCCGGCACCAGGAACGCGCGGGCGATCTCCGCGGTGGTGAGCCCGCCGACGGCGCGCAGCGTCAGGGCCACCTGGGAGGCAGCGGTGAGCGACGGATGGCAGCACAGCAGCAGCAGGGTGAGGGTGTCGTCCACGGCGGGCGCCGGCGGAGCATCCGGCGGTTGCAGCATCGCGGCGGACTGCTCCCGGCGACGGCGGGCCGACTCGTTGCGCCACAGCTCGATCCGTCGCCGCGATGCGACCGTGATCAGCCATCCCTTCGGGTTGGCCGGCACACCCTCGCTCGGCCACTGCATCGAAGCAGCCAGCAGTGCCTCCTGCACCGCGTCCTCGCAGGTGTCGAAGTCGCCGTAGTGGCGGACCAGGGCGCCGAGGACCTCCGGCGCCAGATCCCGCAACAGGCGCTCCACGTGCGTCGCGGAGCTCACATCTCCAACCCGCCGAGGTCCAGCACCGGCCGCACCTCCACCAGGCCGAGCTCCGCCTCTGGCACCCGCGAGGCGTGCTCCAGCGCACGCTGCATGCTCTCGCACTCGAGCAGGAAGAACCCGGCCAGAAGCTCCTTCGACTCCGCGAAGGGCCCGTCCGTGGTCATCATCTCTCCTTCGCGCACCGCGACTCGCTTGGTCAGCGACGGGTCGGTCAGCGCCTCGGCCACGATCAGCTCCCCCGACGCAGCCATCTCCTCCTCGAGGGCGGCATAGAAGGCATAGCCCTCGGCACGCTCGGCGTCGGAGAACCCCTCCCAGATCGCCCGAGACTCCGGGTTGCCGTAGATCAGGATCAGATACTTCACCGGATGGCCTCCACGAGATCGTGACGCGCGTCGGCATCGACCCGAGGATGCGCCACGCCCACAACGTTCTGATCCAAGCACCCCGGTCGAGTGCGTGGCAGTCGATCCTCGTCGCGAACGATCCGGACGACTCCGGACTACATGGGCGAGAAGGTGAAAGCCCTGAAAGTATCGTTCGTTTGTGGATGCTCCGAGGCAGCCGCTGGTTGAGATCCGTCCTGGTGCCTCCGCCTGGCAGGTGATGCTGGCGTATGCCCGCCCGTACAGGCTGGCGCTCGTCGTCGGTGGCCTGCTGAGCTTGGCGACCGCAGCCACGGGTCTGGCGCTGCCGCTCGTGGTTCGCGAGTTGATCGACGGCCTTGGCGGCGGGCGGCCGGTCGGCGGCTGGTTGCTACTGATGACCGCGCTCGTGGTGGCGAACGCCGCGATCGGGGCAGTCGGCAGCGTTGTGCTGGAGCGCACCGGCGAGTCCGTGGTGTTGGCCTCCCGACGCCGGCTTGTGTCCCGGCTGATCCGCCTGCGGCTGTCGGCGGTGGAGAGCACCGAGCCTGGGGACCTGATGTCGCGGGTGACCGCGGATACGACACTGCTCCGTGAGGTCACCACCAACTCGCTGGTCCAGGCGATCACTGGGGCGCTCACGCTGACGGCGACCGTGGTCATGATGGGCTTGCTCGATCTCGTGCTGCTCGGCGTAACCGTATGCGTGCTTGTGTTTGCCGGGCTGGTGATCGGGCTGGTGGTGCCGCGGATCAACCGAGCGGCCCGACACGCACAGGAGTCGGTGGGCGTGATGGGTGCCGCGCTGGAACGAATGTTCGGCGCGTTCCGCACGGTCAAGGCATCCGGGGCCGAGCAGCGCGAGGGTGACCGGGTCCGTGACGCGGCGGGGCAGGCGTGGCACGCGGGCGTCCGCGCCGCTATCTGGGGCGCGGTGGCCGGCAACACCGCGGGCATGGCCGTGCAGGCGTCATTTGTCGCTGTGCTCGCGGTCGGCGGAGCCCGTGCAGCGACCGGCGCCATCGATGTCGGCACCCTGGTCGCGTTTCTGCTGTACGTGTACTACCTGATGCCGCCGGTGCAGCAGCTGGTCGGCGCGGTCACCCAATACCAGGTGGGAGCTGCCGCCATCACCCGCATCCAGCAGGCCGAGGACCTCCCGGTCGAGGAGCTCGGGGAGTCGGCCAAGATCTCCTTGCCGGGTGCCACGCCGGCGACGGTGGCCTTCGAAGATGTGCACTTCCGCTATCGCCCGGAGTTGCCCGCGGTGCACCACGGCGTCGACTTCGACGTCCCCGCGGGCGGCATGACCGCCTTCGTTGGTCCTTCCGGAGCGGGCAAAACCACAGTGTTCTCCCTCATCGAGCGGTTCTACGAGCCTGTCTCGGGCCGCGTGCTCGTCGACGGCGTCGATGTACGCGACTGGCCGTTATCAGAGCTGCGCGCCACGATCGGGTACGTCGAGCAGGATGCACCGGTGCTGTCCGGCACGCTGCGAGAGAACCTGCTGTTCGGAGCGCCGCAGGCCGGAGACCACGAGCTGATCGGGGTGGTCAGGACCGCGCGGCTCGACCGGCTGGTGGCGTCCTTGCCTGACGGCCTGGACACCACGGTCGGGCATCGCGGCATGAAGCTCTCCGGGGGAGAACGGCAACGTGTTGCAATCGCCAGGGCATTGCTTCGCAGGCCGCGGCTGCTGCTCCTCGACGAAGCCACCTCCCAGCTCGACGCGGTCAACGAGGCGGCGCTGCGTGACACGATCGCGGATGCCGCCGCCACCACGACCGTGCTCGTCGTGGCGCACCGCCTGTCGACGGTCACCATGGCCGACCGGATCTTGGTCATGGACACCGGACGTGTCGTCGCCGTCGGCACCCATGCGGAGCTCGTCGCCTCCGACGCGCTCTACGCCGAGCTCGCCGCCACCCAGTTTCTTGCCACCGCCGTCTGATGTGGCAGCCCGCTCAGGGGACGCCTCGGCCCGATGTCACCAGGACGTCGGCTTACTCGGCGTCCGCACCCACACGTCGAAGAACGAGTCCAGGTTTTGGCCGGAGAGCTCCTCGCAGACGGTCTCGAAGTCCTCCGTTGTGCCGGTGGAGTCGTTGTACCGCTCCAGCCATTCCCGGGCAGCTGCGTAGAACGCCTCATCACCGATCTTGACCCGCAGAGCGTGCAGGGTCGCCGCACCACGGTCATAGACCGCGCCGTGGAAGAGACCGAGCGGTCCAGGGTCAGCGATGGCCAGTGCCCAGAACGGGTCGTCGGCGGGGATGTCCATGACGGCGTCGAAGCTCTCCTGGGCCGAGTCGCCGCCGGAGTGCTCGCTCCACAGCCATTCCGCGTACGTCGCCCAGCCCTCGTTGAGCCAGATGTCCTGCCAGCGCTCCGGGCTCACCGCGTTCCCGAACCACTGGTGAGCGAGTTCGTGGGCGACGGTGGACTCCCGGGCAACCCGGGAGTACACCGGCCGGGTCTGCGTCTCGAGGGCATAGCCGACGCTGTCGTCGTCCACGATCGAGCCGTAGGAGTTGAACGGGTACGGGACGAAAGTCATCTCGAAGAACGTGATCATGTCCGCCTGCAGGTCGAGGCTCGCATCGGTCGTGGCGGCGTTGGCCGCCGTCAGGTTGTCGTCGATAGCGTCGATGATCGGCAGCCCGCTGTCGGTCTCGGAGTAGCGCAGCTCGTAATCACCGACCGAAGCCGTGGTCAGGTAGCTGGCCTGCAGGTCCGGGGCGTTCCAGTACCAGGTGGTCCAGCCGTTGTCTGTGACCGGATCCTGCGCGGGCAAGCCGTTGGCGACCGCTACCTTCCCCTCGGGCACGGTGATCTGGAAGCCATACGTCGCCTTGTCCGTCTGGTGGTCGCTGACCGGGTACCAGGTCATGGAGCCTTCCGGCTCGCCGACCACCATGGCGCCGTCGCGTTGGGTCACCCAGCCGTAGAGCGCGCCTTCGATGTCCGTAGGTCGGGTGGTCTCGCCGCCGTAGGTGACGACGACCCGCGCCGACTGCCCCTGCATGATCTTGGGTCGAGGCTGGATGGTGAGCTCCCACACGCGGGCCGCGTCGTCCTGGACGTGCCAGTAGGCGGCACCCTCGACTTCGGCACCGGGAGCAGGCGGCGTCACGGCGGTGGCACTCTTGCCGTTGACCGTGACCGCCTGCACCTCCATGCCGCGCAGGTCGAGGTTGAAGCGGTCCAGGTCCTGAGTGGCCACGAGGTCGATGGTCGCGACGCCAGTCAGCTGCCCGACGATCGGCGCCGGGGCGGGCGCCGGCGGTGTGTACGTGATGTCGAGGTCGTAGTGCCGGACGTCGTAACCCCCGTTGCCGGCGAAGGGGAAATACGCGTCGCCCGCGCCAGCCGCACCCGAGGTGAAGCTTGGCCCGCCCGGAGCGCCTGGGGCGGCCGTCGCGCCGCCCGGCAGAGCGAATGCCCCCATCCCGACCAGGACGGCCGCAAATCCACCGATGACTCGTGTGCGTGCACTCAACGGGACCTCCTCCGCTCACCGTGTCCGCCCCAGTATGGCGTGCGAAAGAAGCAACCGACGTGCGTTCTTCTATTGACTACTGGCCGTTTGCCGCTTCCTCGAACAGCAGCGAGTCCAGTCCCCTGCGCACGCCCGGTACGTCCGCCACATTCCGGATGGCAAGGAGCGTGCCATCCACGTATGGACGCGGTGTCTCTCCGGGATCATGGCGCATGATCAACCGCTCACCAGGCCCGGCGAAGACGATCTCCGTGGTGACCACGAAGCTGGGCAGGCGCACTGAGTGGATCCGGGTGCCGGCCACCTCCGCGCCTCGTGCCTCGACCGGTCCATGCAGGTCCGAAAGCGATACCGCGGACTCGGGTGTGCGGACCTGACCCACAGTTTCGGCGAGCTCTCGCGAGGTACCGCTGGGCACATCGTGTTTGCTCGCGCTGGAGTAGTCGATGATCTCCCAGTGGTCCAAGTGCTGCGCGGCCATCGCGGCAGCCCGCCGCAGGACGGCCGCCATGATGGAGAAGTTGCCGGCGGCGACCACGCCCACACCACGGTCGCGGGCGAGACGGTCAAGCTCCTCGTAGTCGCTGGATGTCATCCCGCTGGAGCCGATGACCACATGAACACCGGCCCGCACAGCGGTCCACACGTTGTCCTTGACCGTGGAGGCGCTCGTGAAGTCGACCAGAACGTCTACCTCCGAGGAGTGAAGTGCCTCCGAGACGGTGGCGAATACCAAGCCGTCGCTCGTCGACACTTTCGCCGCGGTCATCGTCTGGCCTGCAGCGGAACGGGACACTCCCGACGTGAGCGTCAGGTCGTCGGCTGCATCGATCGCGGCCACGATGGGCGACGCCGTCCATCCGGTGATGCCGGCGAAGCAGACACTGAGCATGGCTCGACCCTATGCCGGGCTACGTCAGTTCTCGGAACCTCGGGCGTTGCAGCATGGACGCTGACTCCTGCACTTCGAGCAAGCTCCAAATCTAGATGCCAAGTGCAGAGCGCGAGACCGTCTCGAGCACCTGCTGCTGGTAATAGACCGGGCCGCCGTCGTCGGCAATCACATCGGACGGATAGTGGGTGGAGACGGCAAGCGTGTAGACGTTCGTCTCTGAGATTGCGAGGCCGAAGTAGTCGCCGATGAACGCACGGCTGGTGCACGGGTCGCTGTGCCCGGCGCACGCCATCTGGTCGATTCCGTCGATCGTCTGCCCTGGCTGCTCCGGATCCCAAGTGAACTCCGACACGCGCACGTTGGGCCCCACGGGGACCGCACCCTCGCCGCTGTCCTTGAATGCCTGCAGGGATACGTCGATGCAGAAGTTGGTTCGGCCGATGTGTTCGGGCAGGATCCCCGCCTCATCCGGGCAGGCCGCTCGCCGGTCGTAGAAGTTGACCGCGACTGCACCGTCCGGTCCAGCTGCCACCTGGGGCTGGAATTGGTCCGAAGCCGTCGGGTTGGCGTTGTCGTTGACGACGATCGGCTCAGACCACGTACGACCGAAATCGACCGACTGCGTGAACTTCACGTCGAACTGGCTGCCGTCCCAGTCCTCCCACACCAGATAGAGGTGTCCCGGGAAATCCGGGCTTGCGGTGAAGTGCTCGAGGATGCCATCACGGAAGGTCGTGTTGGGCAGGCAGCACCCGGGCATCACTGAGGCTTCGGTAACCGGCATGAACTCGGACCAGGTGACGCCGTCGTCGCTCGACCGCGCCACGTAGATAACCTTGCGGTCCGGGCTTGGATGATCGGACGCGATCGAGACATAGACGTTTCCGGCCGCGTCCACCGCCGGGTAGACGAACTCGTTGGTCGGGCCGGTCTGGTTCGGCCTGCTGATCGTGACGGGGTCGGAGAACGTCTGCCCGCGGTCACGCGAGACCGCGACCCGGATCTTCGTTGTGCTGCCGTTGTAGACCGCCCAAGCGGCGTAAACGTGGTCCTGATAGCGGTTCCCGGGGATGTGGTTGACCGCCACCCACTGTTTGTCCTCGACGAACCCGAAGCTGAGGCTGGACCAGTTGGGGGCGTGCTCAAGGGGTCGGCCGCCGTTACCGGTGACCCAGTGCCGGCCGAGGTCGTCGCTGTACGAGATGGCGATGTTCGAGTTGGGATGGAGATTCGCCCAGAACGCATTGAACGGCAGGGTCACCTGGTAGGCACGACCTTGCGTGTCGAAGTCGACGTTCGGGTCGGTGTTGTTGGTCCAACTCGGAGGCATCTCCTGAGTACCGGTCGAGACGCAGTCGTAACCCTGCACCTGATTTGCAGCAATGGCCGCGCCATCCTGGATGGTGAACGAGCCGAGGTGGAAGTCGTAGAAGGTGGAGAACTTCTCGAAGAAGAACTTCGACGTGCCGACAAGGTTCTCGGTGCCAGGTTGGACGGCGATCCAGGACTCGGAGAAGTTCGAGTTATAGAGCCCTTCCCGACACGTGCCTGGATCGGGCGCTGTCTGACCCGGCGGTACGGGGTATCCCCCTCCCACTACCGGACTGCTCACGACATTGTTCGTTGTCGGAACGCTCGCCTGCCACAGCGGTTCCGGCTGGGCAGAGGCGTTGCCTGGACTGGCGGCCACGAACACGAGCGCAACGGTCACCGCGATCTTCTTCTTCATGCTCCAACCCCTCCCTTTAACGCCACGATTCTCGTCCCGCTCGGCGGTCACCACAACCAACGGGCAACGGCGCCCCCGGCGGCGCACGCATCTGGCTCTGGCCCACGCATCAGGGTCAGCAATGAGCCGCGCCACCAAGTGCGCGTGCCTGCAGGCCGATCTAACCGTCTCGCCAGGCCCAGCGCGAGCCGCCGGTCACACCGTGCCGAACTCAACCATGGTCGATTGGTCGCGCACATGTCGATGAGCGGACGCCTATAGACCGTCGTTCGTTAGGGGTGTCACCCGGCGGATAGGGACAGGCCCAGATCTGGTTCTGCATGCATGCCTTTCCGGTGCTCACGTCGGTAGCGAACTCGTTCTTGACGACGTCGGGCGCTCGGCGCCGACCTGATCGAGGTCGGCGCCGCGGTGGTTTCAGCGCAGCTTGCTGAAGAAATGCCGGACGTCGCCGACGAGCAGGTCGGGGGCCTCCATGGCGGCGAAGTGGCCGCCGCGGTCGAATTCGGACCAGTGCACGACGGTGTGTTCGAGCTCGACAGTGCGCCGGATCGACACATCCAGCGGGAACACCGCGACCCCGGTCGGCACCGTAGAACGTTGACTCGCGCCCCAGGCTCCGGCATGCGCGGTCTCGTAGTAGCTGTTGGCCGAGGACCCGGCGGTGCCGGTCAGCCAATACAGCATCACGTTGGTGAGCAACAGATCCCGGTCCACCGCGTCCTCGGGCAGTTCGGCGGCCGG
>JBKPCP010000117.1:0-12346 GCA_046727475.1 Actinomycetota bacterium
CGGCTGGGTGGCCCCCGAGCAGATTGCGGCATTGACCGCACCGGGCGCAGCCAGCGGCTACCAGATGCTCTACCGCTTCACCGCGGCCGACACCGCTGAGCAGGTCGACAAAGGCCGCGCCGCCGTACAGGCCAGCGTTCCCGCCGGGGCCTTGACCGCTTCGACTTCGTGGCTCCACACCAGACTGGAAAGCGCCGGGAACACCGCGCTGTACGTACCGTTCCTGATCGCGTTCGGTGTGCTGGGCGTGCTGATGGCGATTCTCATTGTGGGTAACGTGATCGCGGGCGCGGTCAGCACCGGAACCCGCCGTATCGGCATCCTCAAGGCTCTCGGGTTCACCCCGAACCAGGTCGTGCGGGCCTATACGTTCCAGGCGTTGATCCCCGCCGTGGCCGGCGCCGCGCTCGGCGTTGTCGCCGGCAACCTTCTGACGGTCCCGGTGCTGTCCCAGACCAACAGGCTCTACGGCACGGTTGACTCCGGCGTCGCGCCATGGGTGGACGCCGGCGTGGTCGCCGGGGCTCTGGCCCTGGTGGCTGTCACCGCTTTGGCGGCTGCATCCCGGGCAGGACGGCTGCGTACGGTCGACGCGCTCGCCGTCGGGCGTACTCCGAAGCCCGGCCGCGGCTACTGGGCGTCCCGGCTGACCGCGCGCCTATCGCTCCCCCGGCCGGTGAGCCTCGGTCTGGCCCATCCGTTCGCCCACCCGTTCCGGTCCACCACGATCGTCGCGGCGATCGCGTTCGGCGCCGCAGCCGTGACGTTCGCCGTCGGACTGGGCGCCTCGCTGAACCAGGTGCAGGCCACCCAGCGGCACGCCGACGTCGTCATCCAGCCAGGCCAACCCAACACCGGACCTCCGCCCGGTGGTGGACCCGACATGATCACCAACGACGAGATCTCGGCCTTCGCACCCGACCCCGCCGTGGTCGCCAAGGCAGTCACCGGCCAAACCGGGACCAGCGGCTACAGCGGAGTCGCCCAAACCGAGGTGACCGTCGCCGGTATCACCGATCCCCTCGAGGCCCTCGCCTTCACCGGCGACAACTCGTCGTACGGCTATCGGATGGTCTCCGGCCGCTGGTTCAGCGGACCTGGCGAGATCGTGGTGGCGACCCCGTTCCTGACCGCTACGAACACCAAGGTCGGCGACACCGTCGCACTGACCTATCACGGCAAACAACTCACCGCGCGGATCGTCGGCGAAGCCTTCAACCCCGAGAACCGCGGCCGGCAGGTCCTCACCGACCTGGGAACCCTCACGGCCGCCGACCCACAACTGCGGCCCGATATGTACAACATCGTGCTGAAGCCTGGCACCGACAAGGGTGCCTACATCGAAGCCCTGAACACCGCCCTGGCATCGACCGCGACCGGCTCCCTGTCGCAGGCGATCGCGGAGGCGGCCGAGACCGACATCGAACCGTTCATCGTCATCATCAACGCGCTGACGGCCCTGCTCACTCTGCTACTCATCACCGTCGCGGCCCTGGGCGTCCTCAACATGGTCGTCCTGGAAACCCGCGAACGAGTCCACGATCTCGGCGTCCACAAAGCCCTCGGCATGACCCCGAAGCAGACCACCGCGATGGTCATCTCCTCGGTCGTCGTCACCGGCCTGATCGGCGGCGTGATCGGCGCACCGGTCGGGGTGATCCTGCAGCGAATGATCGTGACCGACATGGGTCACACCGCCGGCTTCAACCTCCCCGCTTCGGTCCTCGACATCTTCAGCACGGCCGAACTGGTGCTGTTCGGTGTCGGCGGCCTCGTCATCGCCGTGCTCGGCTCGCTCCTACCCGCCGGCTGGGCTGCCCGTACCCGCACCGCCACCGCATTGCGCACCGAATAGGACGGAGCTCGAACCACAGGCATGCAGGGTGCTGTCCGCGACGTACGACCGGATGTGCAGGCGGGGGCGTCTCGTGCCCACCAAACTGTGCCCGCGGGGTGAACGACAGCGGTCAGTCGCGACCCACAGGTTTGCCCAATGCACCCGCGAGCGCCGACCTGTGAGCGGACGGGTCGGCGCTACGGTGCCGGAGTGGGGGGATGCGAGCGTGCCGCCGGTCGACGGTTCCGTCGACGACGGCAGCAGCTGGGGTGGGCTGAGCCGGCCTCGCCAGGCCGCGTTCACGGCCGGCGCAGCGATCGGCCCCGCGATCGTGCTGTCGGAGTGTGGGGCCGCCATACCGGTGCGCGCACCCGCGGATCCTTCCGAATGGGTCCGCCTCGACCAGGGTCCGGATTCAGTTGTACTCGACGAGATCGCCAACCTATGCGTCGTACCTGCTGCCGTCGCTGATGGCTGACGGCTGAAGGAGCGGCACTGCTTGATGAGCAACCGTTCATGAGCGTATGCTCATGAACGGTTGCTCATAATAAGGAGGCTCGATGATGCAGGTGTCCATCCGCGGCCTGACGAAACATTTCGGTGCTGTGCGGGCCGTGGAGAATCTGACGTTCGACGTACCGTCCGGCGGGATTACCGGGTTCCTCGGGCCGAACGGTGCTGGCAAGACCACGACGCTGCGCATCGCGCTGGGGCTGGTGCGGCCGACCGCCGGCGATGCGTTGATCGATGGCAGTCGGTACGCCGACCTGCCGCAGCCGCGGCGGGTGGTGGGCGCGGTCCTCGAGGCGACCGGGTTCCATCCTGGACGGCGCGGCCG
Source organism: Actinomycetota bacterium (assembly GCA_046727475.1). Classification (GTDB taxonomy): domain Bacteria; phylum Actinomycetota; class Actinomycetes; order Jiangellales; family Jiangellaceae; genus DAIUDS01. The sequence continues at coordinate 2,676 of JBKPCP010000117.1, forward strand.
GGACCACCTGCGCGTGCTGGCCCAGCAGGCCGGCGTATCGGGTCGGCGGGTGGACGAGGTGCTGGAGCTGGTCGACCTGACCCGAGCGGCCGAGCGGCGGGTGGCCGGCTACTCACTTGGCATGCGTCAGCGGCTCGGGCTTGCGGCGGCGCTGTTAGGAGACCCCGAGGTGCTGATCCTGGACGAACCGTCCAACGGGCTCGATCCGGCCGGCATCGCCTGGCTGCGCGACCTGCTCCGCGGACTCGCCGCGGACGGCCGGGCGATCCTCATCTCCAGCCACGTGCTCAGCGAGGTGGCCCAGACGGTCGACCAGGTGGTGATCGTGCACGAGGGAGAGCTCCGTTACGCCGGCGGTATCGACGGCCTCGACGGTGACTCGCTGGAAGCCGCATTCCTCAGCCTGACCGGAGCTGGAAGGAGCGGGCGATGACCGGCCTCAGGAACGAGTTCCTCAAACTGCGAACCGTCCGCGGTCCGCTGCTGCTGCTCGCCGCCGGTCAGCTGGTCGTGATCGCCGGTGCCAGCGGTCTGTTCGTCAGCGGTGCCGACATCGCCGATCCGAACACGCCGTTGCGCGCGGTCGCGCATGCCGGGCTGGTGTCAATCTTCTCGCTCATGCTGGGCATCGTCGGCATGGCCGGGGAGTACCGGCACAAGACCGTGACCGACACCTTCCTGGGCACGCCGCGCCGGGGAAGGGTGGTGGCGGACAAGCTCGTCGTGTACGCGGTTGCGGGCGTGGCGGTCGGTCTCGTCAGCTCCGTGGTGTCAACGACCGTCACCGCGCTGTGGATGTCGGGCAAGGGCGGCTCGCTCGACCTCTCGGACCCAGCCGTTTGGCAAACTCTGGCTGGCTGCGTGGTGTGGAACGCCTGCTTCGCCGCGATCGGCGTCGGGCTCGGGGCCCTGATCCGGAACGTGGTCGGTGCCATCGCGGTCGCGTTGGCATGGATCGCACTGGTCGAAGGCATCGTCAACCAGCTTCTCGGCGATCTGGGCAAGTGGCTGCCGTTCGCCAGTGGGGTGGCGCTGGAGGACATCCCGGCGGCAAACGTCGAGCAGTTGCCGGCCTGGGGCGGCGGGCTCGTGCTCGCGACGTACGCGGTGGTGTTCGCGGCAATCGCCGTCTTGACTACCGTAAGGCGCGATGTCTCCTAGACGCGCCCAGGCAGTGCGGCGCCGGGCCGGCCAAGACCCCGGCACCGCACTGCGCGAGCACCTGGTCGACACGGCCGGGCAGCTGCTCGCGGAGCGGCAGGTGTCGACCGTCACCACCCGCGACATCGCTCGCGCGGCTGGTGTCTCCGACGGCGTTCTGTACAACTACTTCGCCGACAAGCACGAGCTCATCGTGGCCGCCCTGGTCCGCCGGTACTCCGCACTTATGACCAAGTTCGACGCAGGCCCGCCGGTGCCTGGCAACGGAACGGTCGAGGAGAACCTCACCGCCTACGCGGTGGCGTCTCTGGATCTGGTCGCGGAGACACTGCCGGTCGCTTCCGGGCTGTTGTCGGAGCCGGAGCTGCTGCATCGCTTCATCGCCGCGATCCACCAGGAGCCGTTCGGGCCACACCGGCTGCGGCAGCCGATCTCGGACTACCTCGCCGCGGAGCAGGGGCTCGGACGGCTGGGCGACTTCGACGTCGATGCTGCCGTCGCGCTGGTCATGGGCCCGGCGATCATGCTCGGCTTCACTGAGCTGATGTCCGGAACTCCGCGGGCCGAGCTCACAGAGCAGTTCGGGCGAATCGTGCACACGCTGCTCACCGGATTGCTTACACGCTGACAGCAAGCCAGCCCGGACGAGTATGTCGAGGAAGCCGCGACGCGGCGCGTCGCCGCCGTCTACTGCCTGTTCGCGGCGAAGCTGCTCGGCTCCCGAAGGCAACGGGCGAACTGATCGGCCTATCCTTGACCATCCGCTGTGACTATAGGTATCAGTATGGATGAGTCAGTGCTCGCGCACCTTGACGAGATGGTTGTCACCGAGCTGTCGCGCGCCATGCGCGCTGGCCGCGCGGCGGATGCGATTCGGCAGGCTACGCACGCGCGTTGGGTGGGCATCTACACCGTCGTGGACAATGTGGTCACCAACGAAGCGTGGAGTGGACCGGGGGCACCGGCGCATCCATCATTTCCGGTCACCGAGGGCCTAACCGCTCATGCGGTGCGGACGGGCTCCGTCGCCCTGAGCAACGATGTTGCGCGCGATCCGCGATACCTGACCAACCAGGAGGACTCCGGTTCGGAGCTCATCGTGCCGATCCTCGTGGACGGGGGGGTCGTGGGCACGCTTGACGTGGAAAGCGACGGGATTGGATCGTTCGACGGCGCCGCCGTGGTGCGATACGAGAACTTGGCTGCCGCGCTGCGACCCTTGTGGCATCGAGACTGATCGCCATCCTCGCGCGAGGTCCCAGACGCGCGATCCGCGATGCGGAGGACCCGGCGCTCGACGACGAGCTAGTCCCGCGGCTGGCCTGGTATCACAGCAGCACGTGGCCGGACTGGCCGTCACCGCTCCGTTCATTGCGTGGCGGCGCTTGTTTCGGTGGGTAGGGCTTCTTGCGAGGCCGCCCATGAGCCGAGCAACTTGAGGGCGTCCGCGGTCGGCGTGCCTGCTGCGGCGGTGTAGACGTTCAGGTACAGCCCGGGCTCGGAGGGAAGCTCCATCGACTCGAAGTCGAGGTCGAGCTGGCCGACGACTGGATGGCGCAGCCGCTTCTGCCCGGTGCGGTGGAACTGGACGTCGTGTGAGGCCCAGCGTTGGCGGAAGAGCTCGGAGCGGGTGGAGAGCTCGCCTACGAGCTCGATGAGGGCCTTGTCATGTGGGTTTCGACCTGCTTCGAGGCGCAGCATGGCCGCGGCGTCGTTGGCGATCCGGTCGTAGTCGACGAAGAACTCCCGGGCCTCGTCGGGCTGCAGGTAGACGAACCGGGTGGTGTTGGCGGGGCGTTGGGGGTCGGCGAGGACGGGGGAGTAGAGCGCGCGGGCCAGCTGGTTCATGGCCAGGATGTCGTGCCGGCCGTTGCGCACCCATGCTGGGGCGTCGGTCATCGCATCGAGCACCTGTTGGATCGCGGGGCGGACCCGGTGCGGCGGCGTGCGCTTCCGGCGACTGGTGCTGGCGCCGCTCTCCCGGGCCAGCGCGAAGAGGTGGGCCCGCTCGGCCTCGTCGAGCTTGAGCGCGTTGGCGAGTGCGTCGAGGACGCTCTCGGAGGCGCCCGCGAGGCTGCCGCGCTCCATGCGCACGTAGTAGTCGACCGAGACGCCGGCGAGCATCGCGACTTCCTCGCGCCGCAGACCCTTCACACGGCGGTTGCCGCCGTACGCCGGAAGGCCCGCCTGCTCAGGGGTGATCCGGGCGCGCCGCGTGCTGAGGAACTCGCGGATCTCGCTGCGCAGGTCGATGGTGCCCATGCCTCCACGGTAGGTGGGCGACCTGAGCAGAGGGAGGCACTGTCAGTACCGGTCACGACAGGCCCTCCCCGGGTGCAGCCATCCGGCCTTCACTGGAGGCATGCGAGCTACCTACATGTACGGCGCGGGCGACGTCCGCGTCATCGACGTCCCCGACCCGGCCATCCAGCAGCCCACCGACGCGCTCGTGCGCGTGGTCCGGGCCTGCGTGTGCGGGAGCGACCTGCACCCCTACCACTCCATGCCGACCTCAACCGACGGTTCGCCCATGGGTCACGAGTTCATCGGCGTGATCGAGCAGACCGGCGCCGAGGTCACCACACTGAGCACCGGCGACTTCGTGATCGCTCCGTTCGCGGTCTCCTGCGGCCGCTGCGAGTTCTGCCGCGCAGGCTTGCACACCTCATGTGTCAACGGCGGTTTCTGGAACGACCCCGGCCTCGGCACCGCCGGCGGCCAGGCCGAGGCGGTCCGCGTCCCGCTCGCCGATGGGACCCTGGTCAAGGTGCCCGGCGTGGACGCCACAAATGACGATGCTCTCCTGGCAAGTCTGCTCACCCTCTCCGACGTGTACGGCACCGGCTGGCATGCCGCGGTCCGCGGCGGCGTCACCAAGGGCAGCACCGTCACCGTCATCGGCGACGGCGCCGTCGGCCTGCTCGCCGTGCTGTCGGCCAAGCAGCTGGGTGCGGAGCAGATCGTGCTGATGGGCCGCCACCAGGCCCGCACCCACCTCGGGCGGGAGTACGGCGCCACCGACGTCGTCGCCGCGCGCGGCGCCGACGGCATCGCCAAGGTCCGCGAACTCACCGACGGCGGCAGCAACATCGTCCTGGAGGCGGTCGGTCACATGCCTGCGTACGAGCAGGCGGTGGGAGTCGTCCGCCCGGGCGGCGTCATCAGCCGGGTCGGCGTTCCACAGTACGAGGAGGCGCCGGTCGGCTTCGGCAGCCTCTTCGGCCCCAACATCACTCTGACCGGCGGCCCGGCCCCGGTCCGCGCCTACATCGAGCCGCTGCTGCCCGCCGTACTCGACGGCAGTGTGAACCCCGGCAAGGTCTTCGACCGCACCGTCAGCCTGGAAGACGCCCCCAAGGGCTATGCGGCGATGGACGAGCGCACCGCACTCAAGGTGCTGGTCCAGCCATGACCTCGGACAGCGCGAACGTTCCCTTACGGAAGCTGAACAACGGCGTCGAGATGCCCGCCCTCGGGTTCGGCGTCTTCCAGACGCCGCCGGACGATGCCGTCGCGGCGGTGGAGACGGCGCTCGCGACCGGCTACCGACACATCGACACTGCGGCGGCGTACGGCAACGAGCGCGGGGTTGGCGAGGCCATCCGGCGGTCGGGGCTCGACCGGTTGGAGATCTTCGTCGAGACCAAGGTCTGGATCACCGACTACGGGTACGACGAGACGCTGCACGCCTTCTATAAGAGCGCCGGCAAGCTCGGTGTCGACCAGATCGACCTGCTGATCCTGCACCAGGCACTGCCGGGGGAGTTCGAGCTCACGATCGGCGCCTACCAGGCGCTGGAGAAGCTGCTGGGCGACGGCAAGGTCCGCGCGATCGGGGTCAGCAACTTCATGCCCGACCACCTCTCCCAGTTGATGGAAGCGACGTCGATAGTGCCAACCGTCAACCAGGTGGAGGTGCACGCCTACTTCCGGCAGTCCGATCTCCTTGCGTTCAACCACCAGCACGGCATCCTTTCGCAGGCATGGTCACCGATCGGGGGGATCACCTTCTACCGCGACGGCTCCCACGGCAGCACCTTGGCGGACCCGGTCATCGGGGAGATCGCACGGGCCCACGGCAAGACGCCCGCTCAGGTGATGTTGCGCTGGCACGTGCAGCAGGGCCGGCAGGCGATCCCTAAGTCGGTCACGCCTTCGCGGATCGCGGAGAACTTCGACGTATTCGACTTCGAGCTCACCGCCGACCAAATCGCCTCGATCGACGCACTCGACACCGGCGTCCGCGGCGGGCCCGAACCGGAGCAGATCACCCGCGAGAACTTCGGCCTCCAGATCCCCGAGGCCTGAGGAGCGCCCGTGCACATCGACCCACGCACCCCGACGACCAAGAACCCGCCCGAGCAGTTCACCGGCGACGTCTGGCTGGACCCGATCGCGTCCCCGCGCGAGGAGGGCCAGCGCATGATCGTGGCTCCTGGCTGGCGACAGACACGGTCGCATCCACCTGAGGGTGACCGACTTCTCTGAGGCACTTCCACCGCGACCGCTCCTACCTGCGCACGGTCGAACCATCACGAAGGGGTACAGGCATGTGGCGGCTGACGAACCGACCGCAGCGAGGGTGCATCCGGCCTCCTCCTCGGCGCGCGCAGAAGAGCGGACGACGTTCGTCGTGCCCTCCCGCTTGCAGACCGAACCCGGAAGGCGGCTGACAGGCAACCATGAACGGACTCGAGATCACAGTGCTGCTCGGCGTTGCGGTCTTCGCCGGCGCCGTGCTCGCACCGCGACTGAGGGTTGCGGCACCGCTGCTTCTGCTCATCGTCGGCATCTTGCTCGGCTTCCTTCCCGAGCTACGCGACATTCAACTGCCACCTGAGGTGGTACTGCTGCTCTTTCTCCCCGTCATGCTGTTCTGGGAGAGCCTGACCACCTCCTTGCGGTCCATCAAGCGCGACTTCCGCGGCATCGTCATCATGAGCACCCTGCTGGTGGTGGCAACCGCCTTCGCTGTTGCCGGGATCGCGCATGCGCTAGGCATGCCGTGGGAGGCCGCACTCGTCCTCGGTGCCGCGGTCGCGCCACCGGACGCCACGGCGGTCGCCGCGCTGGGCCGCACCCTGCCGCACCGGAACTTCATGCTGCTCAAGGCCGAAAGCCTCACCAACGACGGCACGGCGCTGGTGGTCTACGCGATTGCCGTGGGGGTCACCGTGGGAGGGAACTACACGGCCGTTGAGATCACCGGCATGGTGCTCCTGTCGTACGTGGGCGGGGTTGCTGCCGGAGTGCTGATCGCAGGAGCGGCGTACCTGGTTCTCCGGCGGTTGCGTGATGCGACCGCAATCAACATCGCCTTGCTGCTGATCCCATTCGCCGCCTACCTGCTGGCCGAGCTGATCCACGCCTCCGGAGTGCTGGCTGTCGTGGTCGCCGGGCTCATCGTCGCCTACATGTCCGCACGCATCAGCACGGCAGCTTCACGCCGGCAGACGGAATCGGTCTGGCCGCTCGGCTCCTACCTGCTCAACGGGTCACTGTTCGTGCTGATCGGACTCGAGGTCCAAGCCGTCGCCCACGAGCTGGCCGCCGGTCAGAGCGGCCGACTCCTCATGATCGTCGTCGCGGTCTGGGCCGGACTGATCGTCGTACGGTTTCTGTTCCAGACCACGAGCGTGTCCCTCATCCGGCTCCTCGACCGGCGGCCCTCCCAGCGAGCTCGTCGGATGAGCTACCGCGCCCGGGTGGTCAGCTCGTTCGCCGGCTTCCGCGGCGCGATCTCGCTGGCCATCGCGCTATCCGTGCCGGCCACGGTGGACAGCGGGGATCCCTTCCCGGCCCGGGACGACATCATCTTCGTCACCGCCGGCGTGATCGTCCTGACCCTGCTCGTCCAGGGCCCGCTGCTGCCCGCGGTGGTGCGCTGGGCGCGCCTGCCGGAAGACACCGCCACCGACCAAGAACTCCGCCTGGCCGAGCACGCGATCACCACGACCGCCGTCACCGCGCTCCCCGAGCTCGCCGAGGAGCACGACATCAGCGAAGAAGTCCGAGAGCGGCTCACCAGGGACTACGAAGAACACCTGCTGCTCGTCGAGGCGAAGAAGCACGCGCCGGCCCGGCAGCCCGATATCCAGGTCCAAGCGCTCGAGGCGCTTCTCGACGACCCCGCCGGCGCGACCACCCGTACCGAAGCGGCACCCCCGGCACGTCCGGTGCACGTCTCCGAGCATTCACCGCTCACCGCAACGAGGAGTACACCAGGCTCCGGCTCGCGCTCCTGGACCGCAAACGCGAAGTGCTCCTCCGGCTGCGCCACGACGGCACCATCGACGACTCGGTCGCCCGCCGCATCCAGACCCTCCTCGACATCGAAGAGCTCAGGCTCACCGGAGTCGAACCCTTCGACTGAGCTCGACCGCGAGCCACGCATACACCTTCGAAGACTCACTGAGACAGGAGAGCAACACGATGGACAAGCGCATCCTCGGAACCGACCTGGAGGTCTCGGCGATCGGGCTGGGCTGCATGGGCATGAGCTCGAGCTTCCCGCCCTTCCCCGAACGGAACGAGATGGTCCGGCTCATCCGGACCGCCGTCGAGCGTGGGCTGACCCTTTTCGACACCGCACAGATCTACGGCCCCTTCACCAACGAGGAGCTTGTAGGCGAAGCGCTGGAACCGGTCCGCGACCAGGTCGTGATCGCCACGAAGTTCGGCTTCGAGCTGTCCACCGGGCAGCCCCGCGGCCTCGACAGCCGGCCCGACACGATCCGCAAAACCGTCGAGGAGTCGCTGCAGCGTCTCCGCACCGACCGCATCGACCTGCTCTTCCAGCACCGCGTCGACCCGGACATCCCGATCGAGGACGTCGCGGGCACCGTCAAGGAGCTGATCGCGCAGGGCAAGGTCCGCCATTTCGGCCTCTCCGAGGCCGGCGTCCAGACGATCCGCCGGGCGCACGCCGTCCAGCCAGTGACCGCACTGCAGAGCGAGTACTCGCTGTGGTGGCGCGAGCCGGAGCAGGCGATCCTCCCGCTGCTGGAGGAGCTCGGGATCGGCTTCGTCCCGTTCAGCCCGCTCGGCAAGGGCTTCCTCACCGGAACCATCGACGAGAACACCCAGTTCGCCAGCGGCGACTTCCGCAACACCGTCCCGAGGTTCACCGACGCCAAAGCGCGCCGGTCCAACCACGCGTTCGTCGACCTCCTCACCCGGATCGCAGACCGCAGGGACGCGACGCCCGCGCAGGTAGCGCTCGCCTGGCTGCTCGCTCAACAGCCGTGGATCGTGCCGATCCCGGGCACCACGAAGCTGCATCGACTCGAGGAGAACATCGCGGCGGCCGACGTCGAGTTCACCGCCGAGGACCTCCGCGAGATCGCGGACGCGCAGATCCAGGCCCAGGGTGGCCGGTACTCCGAGGCCAACGAAAAGATGATCGACCGATGACCGCAGAGACGGACCCGTCCCCGCACCGTGCTGGTGATCGGCAGCACCGGCAGCATCGGCCGCGAAGGCCAAAGCCGATCAGGGGTCCGGGCATGTGATCGGGATTGTGGCGATCCAGATCGGTACCCGATATGAGGGCCATCGCTTGGGCCCGCTCCGGGGATGCCCACCCTGACGCGACGGATCCGAAACTGTCGGTCGCATGGCCTAGATTCACCAACCGGGACAGTCGCCGACAGTTGCACGATATGCGGACAGGAATCCTGGCGGGGGCGCCCAACGAGGTCGGAGGGAGTTGTCGATTGTGACTCGACCGGCGTGGGTGAGCGACGAGCTTTTCCCGTTCGAGAGCCGTTTCCTGGACGTGGGCGGGGCGAACGTGCACTACATCGACGAGGGCGACGGGCCGGTCTTCCTTGCCCTGCACGGAAACCCCACATGGTCGTTCCTTTATCGGCACATCGTGCAGGGGCTGAAGGACAGGTTCCGGTGCGTGGCACTGGACTACCCGGGCTTCGGGCTGTCCACCGCGCCGGCCGGCTACCGATACACGATCGCCGAGCACGCCCGCGTCGTCGACGGCTTCGTCGAGCAGCTCGCGCTGCGGGAGGTCACCCTGATGGTGCAGGACTGGGGCGGCCCGATCGGGTTCTGGGTGGCCACCCGTCATCCCGAACGGTTCCGGGCATTTGTGATCGGGAACACCTGGGCATGGCCGCTGCGCGGCGACCGGACCACCGAACTGTTCTCCAAGGTTCTGGGCAGCCGCGGCGTCGGTGGACTCATGGTGAGACGGGCCGATGTCTTCGTGAACGTGTTCATGCGCGGGGGCATCCGGCGGAAGAAGCTCACCCCGGCCGAGCGGCAGATGTACAAGCGGCCCCATCCCACCCCCGACTCGCGCGTACCGGTGCATGTCATGCCGCGGGAGATCCTGGCCGCCCACGAGCTGCTCGCCGAGGTGGAACAGGGGCTGGCGCTGGTCGCCGACAAGCCGGCGCTGATCGTGTGGGGCGAGAAGGACCCCGGCTTCAAGGCGCCCCACCGGCTGCGGTGGGAGCGCACCTTCCCCAACCACCGCACCCACATCCTCCGCG
>JBKPCP010000118.1:0-13823 GCA_046727475.1 Actinomycetota bacterium
CTTGCCGGTTTGGCTCGGCCAGTACCCGGCCAGCCCCTCGTAGGTCTTGCGGCCCAGCACCAGCCCGCCTGACCTGGCCTGCCGCTCGAACGAGTAGTCGCCGTGGTCTCCGTCCGGCTGCACCCACTCGCCGACCGGGTCAATCACGCCGTCGACGGTGGCCTGCGCGGTCGCGATCAGCTTTCCCATCTCGATTCTCCTTCGGTCACGGGATCCCCGTCTACCGTTTGGCGACAGCGTTGGTCGCCGTGGTCAACGCTGGTGCTGGAGTCGGCCAGTCGATCGTTCCGTCGAGCGGCCGGCGAAGCCGCCCCTCGAGACCGACATCAGCAGAATCAGCCACGGCCGCTCATGACACCACCCGGTAACGCAGGTGCGTGACGCCCGGCGCGTCGAGCACGCGCGTCAGCTCGAGCTCGATGCGGTCTGCGTCGAACAACCGCCGCCCGTCGCCGAGCACGACCGGGATCAGGTGGATCTCCAGTTCGTCAAGCAGTCCCTCGCGCAGCAGCGACTGCGCGAGGCCGGCGCCGTGCACCATCACGTCCTGATCGCCGGCGGCCGCCTTGGCCTCGCGCATCGCGCTCGCGGCGTCGGGCACGTAGTGGACCCAGCCACTCTGCGGCTCCGGCGGGGTGCCGCGCGTGGGCACGAAGATCGGCACGCCGTGGTGGTCGCCGCCCCAGTGACCGGCATATTCGAACGTCTTGCGGCCGACGACGACCGCACCCGTCGCCATTGACTCGGCGAACACCTGCCCGCTCAGCCCCGGCGGGTCGAAGTACGGCGGCTCGGAGACGGACGCGCCGAGCCACTCGTGCAGCCGGTCGCCGCCGGTCCCGAGCCCGTTGCCGGGGCCGTCGTCTGGGCCGGTGATGAACCCGTCGAGTGACATCGACATGTACAGCACGGACTTCGCCATGCCTTCTCCTTTCTCAGGGCCTATAGCGCCCGTTCGAGCCGGTCGAACGCGTGCGGCAGACCGCGGCCGTGTTCGTCGCGCAGCTCGTCGGACGGGAACCCCCACTGGACCATCGTCATCAGGGTGGCCCCGTCTCGGGGCGCGAACGTGAACTCGGTGCTGAAGGCGAGCCTCGACCCGTCGGGACGGGTTTCGGTCGTGGCCAGCAGCAGGTGGCGGGGGTGCTCGATCGCCTCGAACACGTGCCGGTGCCGGTAGAGCTCGCCCGGCGACGGGCCGAAGGTGATCTCCCAGGCGCCGCCGACGCGCAGCTCGCAGCGCGAGTCGACGACCCAGCCCGGCGCGTCGTTGCCGTAGAACTCGTGCTGGCCCGCCGGGCTCGTGAACAGGTCGAACACGCGCGCGGGCGACCCCTGGATCAGGCGCTGGTAGTGGAGCTCGCGGCTCACCTTGCGCGCTCCACGAAGCGCTCGAAGCGGTCCAACCGGCCCTCCCAGGCGCGGCGATGGGCGTCGATCCACTCGCCCGCCTCACCGAGCGTCGTGGCCGGGCCCAGCCGGCACTCGCGCACCCGGCCCACTTTCTCGGTCTCGACGAGGCCGGCGAGCTGCAGGATCCCGACGTGCTTCTTGATCCCGTTGAGGGTCAGGCCCGATGGCCCCGCGAGCTGGCTCAGCGTCGCGGGGCCGCGGCCCAGGCGCTCGAGAATGCCGCGCCGCTTGGGGTCCGAGAGCGCGAAGAACGTCGCGTCGAGCGTTGGCGATAGTGCACCCATCGGTGCACTATACCAGCTGCTCACCCTATGGTTGACGGTGGCCGCCCGCCCGACGTCGTGACGGCCACAGCCTGCCTACCGTATTCGACCCAGTACCCCCGATCCCTCCGCGGAGACCCCGATGAGCCTGGTGACGTCATGACCGAAATCGACCTGGACGCGCACGCCCGCGCCCTGATGGACGCCAACCTGTACGTGACCCTGGGTACCGCCGACGCGCAGGGCACACCCTGGGCGTCGCCGGTCTGCTTCGCGACCGCCGACTACGCCGAGCTCTTCTGGGTGTCCAAGCTCGACGCACAGCACTCGCGCAACCTCGCCGAGCGTCCGCGGCTGAGCGGGGTGATCTTCGATTCGACGGTGCCGGCCTACCACGGCCGGGCGGTGTACCTGTCCGGAACCGCCGCCGAGCTGACCGGCCGCGACCTGGACCGCGGCGTGGAGATCTTCCGCGGCGACCCCAGCCGTGGCGGAGCCACGGTGTCGGTCGAGGACGTCACCGCACCGTCCGAGTACCGGCTGTACCGCGCGACGGTCAGCGAGGCGTTCGTACTGTGCCCCCGCGAGCCGCGCCAGCCTTGCCCCCTGCACGGCATCGCCGCCGACCACCGCGCATCGGCCGTGCCCTGGCGGCACCCCGCCTGACGCGTCCAGGTCGAGCTCGACGATGCGCTGCGCGTCGTCGGGTGGGCGACCGACCACGCCGTCGGGGTCGGCGCCGACCCCAGCCGGGTGCTCCCGGCCGGGGCGCCCGAGCTGCTCGCCGCGGTGCGGGCCGCCGCCCATGACCAGGCTGGCCGGGCAGCGCCGAGTGTTCCCAGCCGGGTCGTCTCCCTGTGCGGGGACGCTGCCTTTCCAGCAGTCGGAAAACCTACAAGGTCAGACGCATCTTGAAGTGCCCGCAAGCCGATCCGCATACGGGACGCCGCTGAATCAGCTCGAGTTGCCCGGGCCTCAGTACGTCGTCTCCACCTCCACATCGACTGACCAAGCACCCGTGTCTGTCACGACGAAGTGCCGGGATCACCAGGACCGGAACCATGGTCAGCGTCGTCGGCCGGTGCGTCATATCGCCGCAAAGCGGCAGTGTCATTCCGCCGCCAGTCGACCACGCTCAACGCGGCATAGAAAGACGGACACGCTATGCCGCACAGCCGGACAGCGGCATGTGAGGACGCGCCGACTGCCCGAGCAGTAGTGACCGGTGCGCGGGCGGCCGACGGACGCGGCGGAGAATCGGTCAGATCCAGCCGAGCCACGAGCAGATCGCTTCGCTCGTCTCTCGGATCGGCCGGTCGCTGGGCAGAAGTAGGTCCTCCAGACCGACGCCACGCCCTACGACCAGCCATTCCAGGGCCACGCGTAGGTCGTCCTGCCAGCGCCCTTCGGTCGGATCGGGCGATAGTCGTCGCTCCACGAGTGCCGCGTCGACGTCGAGCCGCACCACTCGCATCGGCGCCGGCACCGCGAGCCGGACCGCGTTCAGCTGGCCATGATCCCCGATCGACCAAGCTAGCGCTAAGCGTCGGACGCCTTCTGTCAGGTATGCCTGGCACACCGTCGCCACGTTCGACAGCACCACTCGCCGGTGCGCTGCCTCATCGCCACCTGCGTCGAACCAACCCAACCAGTCGATGTCGAGCAAGCCGTAACGCTCGCCGCGGTCCTCGAGCATCCCGCCGATGTCAGCCACGACGGTGCTCTTACCGGCGCCATAGACGCCGGTGACGAGCACGGCTTGGGCGTCCGAGGGTGCGGGCACGTCTCGTTTCTAGCGCTCCGAAGACCTGAACGCCCAGACTCGCAGGTCAGACACCCGCCAGCCATCGAGAACCAGAACGCGAAGCGGCAGAGTCGGGCGAGCGTAGTCGCCTCCACGCGGCGGAGTCGGGCGAAGCGTAGCCGCCCTCTACGCGGCTGTTTGTTTGCGGACGTCGGCGAAGAGCAGTTCAGGGCGAGCCGCGTCCACGTCGCCGAGGGGCACCGATGGCGTCGATAACTAGCCGCCCGGTGAGGCCGGGCCGACGTCCCCGACCTTGGGGCCGTTGGGCCCTAGTGGGACGCGCGATCCCTTGCGACGTTGGCTGTGGCACCTACGGAGGAGGCTGCCATGGAGAAGATCCTTTGGCTCACCCTGGGCGGCATGGCGTTCGTCGCGGCTCTGCGCGCCGGACGCAGCAGGAAAGCGTTGTACGTCGGCCGCGCAGCGCTCGGCCTTCTCTACGTCGGCGCTGGCGCTCTGGTGAACGCGGTCTACCTTGCGACCGGAGTGGACTACTCCGACTTCGCAGACGCTGCACACTTCGCCTTCGTCCGCGACACCTGGCGATCTGTCGTTGCCCCGAATCAGGGCGTGTTCATCACGCTGTTGGTCATCTTCGAAGCTGTGGTCGGTGCACTGATTCTCAGCGGTGGACGCAGAACCCGGGTGGGTCTGTCTGGCGCCATATTGATGCATGTGGGGCTGCTGCCGTTCGGTTGGGTGCTCTCCGTTTGGTCCATCGTGATGCTCGTCGCGCTCGTGCTGCTCCTGCGAGCCGAGATGCATCCACCCACAACGCCCACCACCGTTCGCCTCCCGTCGTCGAAACACTTCGGCCACGCCCGGGCATAGGGAGGTACAGAAATGTGGCGCACGGCGCTCGGAGTCCTCCTGGTCGCGCACGGGCTTCTCACGATCATCATCTGGTCACCGAGACCAAAGTCAGGGTCGCCGATGGACACCAGCCACTCCTGGCTGCTGGGCGACGCACGCACGCTCTCACTGGTGACCGCCATAGCGGCCGGCCTACTGATCGCCGCGGCCGGCCTCGGTGTGCTGAGCCACCAGGCGTGGTGGTCGCTGGTCGGGCTCGTCGGCGGGGTTCTGTCGCTAGCGCTGTTCGGGCTGTTCTTCACGCCCTGGTGGCTGGGAGCGATCGCGATCAGCACCGGATTGGTCATCGCCGCACTCCGCGCTGGAATCCCGGCCTGAGAAGAGCCAAGTAGAACAGTGAAGGACAGATGCGGCTTGAGCTAGGCCCTGGAGCTGGTCAAGGGCTGGCGCATGAAGCAGCACACTGGTCCTCCTACGTTTGGTGGTTGCCCTCCTGTGCGCGGCTCGTAACCCGCCGATGCGCGATGGACGCTCGCGACCACATCAGGCCCCGCGACGGGGCCAACGTCCGGACGTCGGCACGACAGGGACGTATGTGCGTCCCGCAAGACGACTCAGGTGCCGGAGGCCCATGTAGGCAGCGAGAATGTAGTTGGGGTGGCGGTCGAGGTTCTTCCGCGCCCGCTCGTAGCGCATGGTTGTGCGCGAGTCGGCGTGGCGGGCGGCGATCTGCACATCTCGTAGGCCGACGCCCGCGTCGAGCATGGTGGTCACGAACGTGTGCCTGAGCATGTGCGGGTGCATTCGGGGCAGCCGGGCGCCGGCCGCGGTGGCGAGGTGGCGCAGCCGGCGGGTCGCGGCGTGGTGGTCCATCCGGGTTCCGCGAGTATTGAGCAGGATCGGCCCGGCCAGCCGGCCGTCGACAGCGCGGTCGACGGCGCGCCCCACGGCAGGCGGCAGCGGCACCAGGACCACTCTGCTGCCCTTGCCGACGACCCGCAGCACCCGGTGGCCGTGCTCCTCACCGAGATCGCCGACGTTGGTGCCGGTTGCCTCGAAGATCCTAAGACCGAGCAGGCCGAGCATCGCGACCAGGGCGAAGTCGTTGGGATTCGAGGACTCCCGGGCGGCGGTAAGCATCGCCTCGAACTGCAGATGGGTCAGGCCGAGCGTCGGCGACTCTGCCGGAACGGTGGGTCGGCGGACATACTCCGCCGGGGAGTGCTCCAGCACCCCGTCGATGACGCAGGTCCGGTAGAAGCCCGCCAGCACCGAGGTCCGCCGGGACACCGTGGACGGCTTATACCGGCGAGTCTCCTGCATCCACCGCACGTACAGCTCCAGATGCTGCCGCTGGGCGCCGAGCGGCTCGATGTCGCGCTCGGCGCACCAGCCCAGGTACGCCCGCAGGTCGGACTCCGTATGCTCACGGGAAAGGCCCCTGAATCGGGCCAGGTAGGCCGCCACTGCCAGCGGCAGCCGCGGGCCGACGGGAGGAGTGGCTTCGCCGACGCCGGCTGGCTGGATGAGGGACGTCATCCCTTACCGTGTGCCGGAGTACCACCTGCCGGTCCACTGCGCGCCTTCGACGACGCGCACCAACGCGGCAATAGCGTGCGGTCGCACGCCCGGCGGCATGTGCGTGCGTCGGTCGTTCGGTCATGCTCGCAAGCTGCTTGTCGTTGAGCGCGGGCGGCGTCCGCGCATACCTCGGGCGAGACGCCGGCGCCGGCGGTCGCGATCACCACGTCGCATGCACGGGCAATACCGCACTGACTAAAGCACGAGGGTAAGGACGACGACGATGACGAAGACGCTCTGACCCGAGTGCACAATGATCCCCATCCACGCGCTCTGGAACCGCCGCGAGGGATAGGCCTCAAGGAAGATGCCCTCCACCAAGCTGATGGGGATCACCCACGGCACGTGCAGGTGGTAGGCGGCGAAGAGCACCCCGTTGCCGACCCAGTCACCCCGTCCAAAGACACCGCGCATTCGCGGCAACAAAAGTCCGCGGAAGAGCAGTTCCTCACCGATCACGGTGTTGAAGACGAGCAACACGACGACCACGGCGAACCAGCCCCAGGCTCCGCTGAAGAAAGCCTCGCCACGGTCGGACCCCAGGAAGTCGCCCAAATCCCTGACCGAGGGACCCGGGATGAGCCCCCCGGCACCCAGCTGCCAGATGGCGGCGAGGACGACGAAGGGGAGCACCCACCACCAGACCCTTCCACCCACGCGTCCGGTCTTCGGATCCTGGGGCGGTCGCAGCCACAGGGCGTCGCGCACGCGCGACCATTCAAGTCCCCCCAGCTCCCGCCTGACCAGGATCAGAACCAATACGAATTGCCAGATGAGCCCCACGGTGAGGCAGATCAGCAGCGCTTGAGTCAATGGTTCGTCGCCCCCGAGTTGGTCTCTGAGCCATGGAGCGACGATCCAGGCCAGGACGCCCATCGGGATGGCCGCTGCGGCCCACACCGCAAGGATCTGGTTGAGGGAATACTGCTTTACGGCTTCATACCGATCAACAGACACCTGACTGCTCTGCATGGCCGGCCTCCTTCGGCGACCCCTGATTTGACGTTTGTACCACGGGGTTGGCGTCCACCAAGGGCCGAAGGTCTTCGTAGCCGCGAAGGTCACATTCGGCGGCTTGGGGCTCGCTCATCGGCATGAGCGAGTGATGTTCGCAAGGCAAGCGACGACGAAGGACGACCTGCGTCATTCCGCCGCGTTCCGCGCGCGTGCGGCACGAGCGTGCGTTCCGCGCTGCGCGGCGGATGGCCGGGTAGCAGCTCGGCGACCGGATCGTCGTCACCGGCGCTGGCAGCACAGGGCTCCGAGCCTGCCGCCCTCGCGGTGCACGCGTCCTGCCTGCTGGACTCGCTGGAGCGCACGTGGGTATCGACAGGCACGGCCTAGGCTCGGCGACATGGGACCCGCACGAGTGTCGGACCAGGCCCAGGACCTCCTCGACGCCCTGCGCGCGTCGGGCACGGCGGTCACCGAGTCTGCGTCGGCCCGGCTGAGACGATTGCGGCGTGGCGACGGCAAGCTCCTGCTCGAGCTAGACGTCACCCGGGGCCTCGCCGAGGCCCCGCCCGCGACGCCGGTCGGGGCGCTGCGGGCGCTGCGCACCCCATCGCTTCGCGGCTTGGTTCGGGCGCTGGAGAGGGCGGCCGCGGACGACGAGGTCGCCGGTCTCGTCGCGCACACGAGTGGGGAGATCGGGTTCGCCCCGGCCGCGGAGCTGCGGGCCGCAGTGGGCCGGTTCCGCGCGTCCGGCAAGCGCACCGCGGCCTGGGCCGAGACGTTCGGCGAGATGGCCCCGGGCAACTCGTCGTACCACCTCGCCAGCGCGTTCGACGAGATCTGGCTGCAGCCGACCGGTGACCTCGGCCTGGTCGGCGTGACGGCAAGCGCGGTCTTCGTTCGCGGCACCTTCGACAAGCTCGGCGTGCAGACCCAGATCGGACAGCGACACGAGTACAAGGCCGCCGCCAACACCTTCCTCGAGACCGACCTGACCGCACCGCACCGGGAGATGCTGGAGGCGCTGGTCGGGTCGATCACCGACGGCATCGTCCGCGACGTTGCCTCGGCACGCGGGTTGACCGAGGGCGCCGTCCGGCAGGCGGTGGACCGTGCGCCGCTGAGCGCGAAGGAGGCGCTCGAGGCCGGGTTCGTCGACCATCTCGGCTATCGCGACGAGCTCTACCGGAAGCTGCGCGGGGAGCTGACCGAGCGCGACGTGGAACCCCGGTTGCGGTTCGTGGATCGCTACGACCACCCCGGCGGTCCGCTGGCCTGGCTGACCGGCAGCGCCGACCACCTGCCGCATGCGGTACGCCGACGGCGGGGTGTGGTCGCGGTCGTCGCCGCCCACGGCCCGATCCATCTGGGGCGCAGCGGCGGCCCCCACCCTCTCTCCGGCCCGACCGCCGGCGCGGACACCGTGACCGCGGCGCTCCGGTCCGCCGGGAGGGACGACCACGTCCGTGCGATCGTGCTGCGGATCAACAGCCCGGGAGGCTCGGCCGTGGCGTCCGACGCGATCCGCCGGGCGGTGCTCGAGGTGCGTACGGGCGGCACCCCCGTCGTCGCCTCGATGGCCTCCCTCGCGGCCTCCGGCGGGTACTTCATCGCGATGCCGTGCGACCGGGTGCTCGCCAGTCCCGGCACGCTCACCGGCTCCATCGGCGTGCTGGGCGGCAAGCAGGTCGTCTCCGACGCGCTGGCGCGGATCGGGATCACCCGCGGCACCGTGAGCGCTGGCCGCTACGCCGACATGTTCTCCACCGACCGCCCCTTCGACGAGGAGGAGTGGGCCCGGGTCGAGGGCTGGCTGGACCGGATCTACGACGACTTCACCAGCAAGGCCGCGCACGACCGGGGCCTGCCCCTCGAGCGGCTGCGCGAACTCGCCCGCGGGCGGGTGTGGACCGGTTCCCAGGCCGCCGAGCACGGACTGATCGACGACCTCGGCGGTCTCAGCGCCGCGGTCGACGCGGCATGCGAGCTCGCCGGCACCGACCGCTCCGACCTCGACGTCCGGCCCTGGCCGCGGCACCGCCCGCTGCCAATGCTGCACCCGCCGGAGAACAGCGAGTCGCCGGCCGCTGCTGTGGCGGCCACCAGGGTCGAGCCGCTCGGCGAGGGCTTCGGCCCGGTGGACCGCCTGCTGCGGCTGCTCGCCGCAGAGGCCGGGCTGCCGGCGTACGGCGCGCTCACCATGCCGTGGCGGATCCTGCTTCGCTGACCTCTGGCCACGGCCAGCCGATGCAGCGCGGACAAGCGCGCATAGTGAGAGCATGTGGGCTGCGGTTGTGTGGAGGGGTGATGTCGGAGGGTGATCGTTCGAACGGGGTGCCGGGACCGCGCCAGGAGCGACGCTCCCACGATTTCGATGCCATGTACGTGGCTGGGCGGCCCCCTTGGGATATCGGCCGGCCACAGTCGGCGTTCCGCGAATTGGCCGATCGCGGCCGTCTGGTCGGGCGTGTGCTGGACGTCGGCTGCGGCACCGGCGAGCATGCCTTGATGGCTGCCGCCATCGGACTCGATGCGACCGGTGTGGACGCAGCCAGCACCGCTGTCACGATCGCAAGGCGAAAAGCGAACGAGCGCGATCTCAGTGCCCGCTTCATGACCTGGAACGCGCTGGAGCTGGCCGATCTGGGTGAGTCCTTCGACACTGTCGTTGATTGCGGACTGTTCCACGTCTTTGAAGGTCTTGACCGGCCGAAGTTCGTGGATGCCTTGCGCGCTTCGATGCCGGTCGGCGCTAGGTACTACATGCTCTGCTTCAGCGATCTCGAACCTGGGGACTGGGGCCCTCGTCGCATCCAGCAGGACGAGATCCGGGTCAGCTTCAGCGACGACTGGCGCGTGGAGGAGATCGAACCGGCAATGATCGAGATCACGGTCGAGCCAGGAAGCGTCCGCGCTTGGCTCGCGTCTATTCTGCGAACCTGATCGTTGTCCAGACTGGATCGTGCCTGCACATCCTCGATGTCGTCGAGGATGTCGACCGGAACCGCCGAGGACGCCACGGCGATCCAGAGTGAAGTTTCCCAGTAGCCGCGATCCGGGCGTTCGCACAGGCGCGTCATTCCGCCGCCAATGACTGTCAAGACTCAGACCGACGCCGGCGCCGGCGAGCCTCGCGACCACCATCGTTGCGCGCTCTTGCACTCGCCTTCTCCCCTATTTGTCGCCGGCCAGCAACGGCAGCGTGAGCACCTGGCCCTAATCACTTCCATGACCAGCGCAGTGGTGAGGGCGCCGCGACGTGACCTCGACCGCCTAGGCGGAGGCGACCAACAGAGCCGCCGCCGCGACGCCGCGACCTGCACCTCGACCCGGAGCACCGGCCTATGGCATCAGGGCGCGGAAAGTGGCGTCATCGGGGACGTCGTGCCAGGGGTAGTCGAGCAGCACGAAGGCGTTGACCATTGTCAGCACGTACGCGTGGCGCACCAGGGCGACGGCCCGGTCGGTATCGATCTTCGACAGCGCCGTCTTGACCCCGCGGTTCGCCTTCGCCACGCGCTCCCAGTCCTGCTTCGCGTTCGGCCCACCGAGCGCTTCGAGCTGCTCGAGCGCCTTGCTTGCCCGCTTTGCGATCGCGTCGTCGCCCTTGAAGCGTTCCGGGATGTCGAAGGGGCTGCGATCGATCTGCACCATCGTGCCGGCGAGGTCGCCGTCCGGAGAGGTGAAGCCGGCGCGCACGGCACGGAAGCGGAGATCGAGGAACCGTCGCCGCACCGCGGTGGTCTGGTCGTACAGCACGTCCTTCACGGCGAGGAGGGTGCTGATCTCCCCCAGCACCGGTGTGCGCACCGAGCGCCGCTGCACGACGCCCTGGGCCGCTGAGGAGTTGACGACGATCAGCTCGTCGGCGACATGGGGCGGCGGGTCTGGGGGCGTGCCCTCCGTGATCCGCCGGGCCAGCCGCACCGGCCACTCGGTGGCCATGTTGTCGTAAACGCCGCCGTCGCTGAGCTTCATGTGGTTGAAGGGCAGCGGCTCGGCGAAGCCGTGGCGGGCCACGGGAAGGCTGGCGACGCTGAACGCACCGGGGAGGGCAGCGGACGCCTGCACGGCGCGCGCCACCAGGAGGCGGCCCGGCTTGCCCCATCCGAGCCGGAACGAGTGCACGAACCGCGCCGAGAAGTACATCGCCTCCGCGGTCTGGAGATCGGCGGCGCAGATCACGTGATCGACCGACCTGTGCATGTCCTCGAGCGACTTGCCGTGGTAGAGGGCGCGGTCGAAAGATCGGGCAGCGATCCAGCTCCGCTGCTGGGCGAGGAGGCCCACCAGGGCGAGGGCGACCACCCACGTGAGCACCACGAGGGGCACCGGCACCAGGAAGCTGATCCACAGCGCGGCGGCCAGGACCAGAAGCAGCGAGCCCAGGAAGGCGTAAGTGAGGGGCGCCGCCCAGATCGTCCCCTTGCCGGCGACCCGGGACGTGATCGACTTGGCCTCCCGCCACACCTGGTCGGGTTCGGCCGTGGTCAGGTCGCACGTCAAGGCGAGGTGGGCGTTGGCCAGCGAACCACCCGACACCGACGATACGGTTGCCAGCTCTGGTCCCTTCCCGGCGTCCACCAGGTAAAGCAGCGAGCCGACCGCGAACAGGGTGGCCCGATGGCCGCCACCCGAGACCGCCACAGCGATGTGCTGCCCGCGTCCATCCATGATCGCCCCCCGCCGTCATGGTCCCATAGCGCGAGCGAGGCGTCACGAGATACCAGTTGCTCGGTATCAGGGCATGCGACCCTCACGGTGCGCCGGAGCTGGCCGAGGCGATATCGGACCGGCCAGCGCCTCTCCACGGCCGCCATTGGCGCCCGCGCCGTCCCTTTCTGGGAGCGTGCGTGCGGATGGCGTCCCGACCATGACCACGGTGCGCTCGGGCGGTAGCCGCCGCCGGATATCGTTACCGCCGTCTTTCGCCGTGCCCGGCTCTGTCGTTAGATCGTCCAGCGCCGTGCGGCGCCGAGGTCGACCGCCTGGCGTGGTTGGTCACCGAAGCGCCAGACCGTGCGCTTGCCGGTCGGTGACATCACGACCCCGATTGTGCCGAGTGGTTTCCCGGAGTCGTCGTGCGCGCTTGTGTAGTGGATGCCGAGTTCGTGGTCGGCCTTCCGCCTGACCTTGCCGGAACTGGTGGCCTGCAGCGCCTCGCGCACGGCATCCTGCGACACGGCGTGCGGGAAGTTGTACTTCCCACCGCCGGCGACCGAGGAGACCAGGCTGAGTGCCGGCGAGACCTGCTCGACGAGCTCCAGGCTCAGGCCGTGCTTCGACATGTGGTGCGGCACCTTGAATACGTGTGCCTTGAGCGGGTCGCTGCCAAGGGCGACGCGCAGTGCTCTGGCCGCTGCGGACCGCTCCGTATGCAGTTCGGGAAAGTCCGTGAGCGCGTGCGCCCACGACACCGTCTGCGCATCGGCTCCGAGCAGGAGCCGCTGCGCCCTCGTCCTGACGAACTCGCGGCTGCCCAGCTGTTGCACAACCCGACTCGCCGGGAATTCCAGCCGCATCGCAATCGACGAGTTATTGATCTCTATGCCGAAGGTGTCGTAGCGGTTGCGAAGCGAGATCGCCGGCGTGAGCGCGACGACCTGCACCTGGCCGATGTAGCGGGTGTATCCGCTCGTCGGCTGCGAGTGGCGCACGCCGTTGCCGGCGCTCTCCAAGTCCTCGAGGACCCGCATCATCTCCATGTACGACGACACGGTGTGGAAGTAACCCGGCTCCCAGAACTCGCCTACCAGGTCGCCGAGCTTGTCCAGAAACTCGGGCATCCCGCCGATATGATCCTCATGCGGGTGGGTGGCGACGACCAGTTCGAATAGCGGCTTGCCGATTGGCGGCGGCCTCAAAAGCCCGGCGTCGCCCAACTCCGCGACCAGGGCGGGCAGCTTCTTCGACGTCGCGCAGTCGACGACGATCGCGCGGCGACCTGTCGCTGACTCCGGAAGCAGGATCAGCTGCGTATCCCCGTCGCCGACGTTCAGCAAGAAATACACGAGGTCGCCCTCACCGATCGACGGCACGAACGGCCTCGAAGCGTCGAACGCCGCCGCAGCCAGCGTCTCCACCGGCGCCACCGTCATCGCGTCCGCCTCATCACGTGCGCACGCCACTCGTCGGGTTCGGGCACCGACCCGGTCCCATCCTCCTCGGGCTCGGCGACATCGGTCGCGACCGACGCGTCCAACGGCGACGCGACCGCGCCGTAGAACGCGGCCCGCGCCGCATCCCGCGCGTCCGCCGTAACGTCCGCGACCGGACCGATCGGGTCGAGCAGGTGTCGCGCGTCGCGGCGTTTGAGCATCACGGCGAATGCATCGCCGATCCGCGCCGGCCGGTCGCGCAACACCTCAGGGACGCGGCGTTCAGCAAGCATCGCCTGCCAGTCGCGCGCCGGAACCGCGACCTCCACGAAACGGTCGCGGTCGTGTCGCACCCGCCCCAAGTCGTCCGTACGCGGCCACGCCGACAACACCAACGACAGTCGCCCGTCTGGCATGTCGCGCTCGTCGACGACGGCGTACGTCAACGCCGCCACCACCGCCGGAGCGACGTCTGCGAGCACTTTCGGCGTCCAAGGCGAATTGCGCGGCGGCACCTGCACAGTACGACCAGTCTTCGACTCTATGCGATCACGGAGCCAGTCCATCCCCACCCCCGTCTCCCAAACTCTTTGTATCCCTCCCCCAGGCCCGCCGCCAGCCCTTTCCATGCGGTAGGTAGCGATATTCAGCCAATGGTCCCCTTGGTCGCGTTGCCCCATGGCGTCGCGAAACAGCCCCGGTCGCCCGACCTCAAGGCACCCGCGATGTGTTGCTCCGACGGCTGGCCAGAATCCGCTTCCTTTGCGCTCTCGTCCCTACGTGGTTGACGCGCGATGAGAGACTCGCGATAGCGGCGCGTCTGGATCTATGACCGCCGCTACCGGGCAGACGCTCTGGGGCAACGTTGCCCAGCACCCGAGCTCGTGTGCGGGCTAC
>JBKPCP010000119.1:0-7029 GCA_046727475.1 Actinomycetota bacterium
GCGGTGCTGGGCGGCACGCAGAGCCTGCACACCAACAGCTTCGACGAGGCCCTGGGGCTGCCGACCGACTCCTCCGCCCGCATCGCCCGCAACACGCAGCTCATCCTGGCCGAGGAGACCGGCATCCCCCGCGTCGTCGACCCGCTCGCCGGCAGCTACTACGTCGAAGCCCTCACCCAGGCACTGGCCGACGAGGCGTGGACGCTCATCGACGAGGTCGAGGCGCTCGGCGGCATGACCAAGGCCGTGGCGTCGGGCATGCCCAAGCTGCGTATCGAGGAGTCGGCCGCCCGGCGCCAGGCCGCGGTCGACCGGGGCGAGGAGGTGATCGTCGGCGTCAACCGGTACCAGGGGAAGGATCCCGAGCACGTCGACGTGCTCGACGTCGACAACACCGAGGTGCGCCGCCAGCAGATCGCCCGGCTGGCATCGGTGCGGGCGTCACGGGACTCGGCGGCGTGCGAAGCCGCGCTCGGCCGGCTGACCGAGGGTGCCGCCGCCGACGGCAACCTGCTGGCGCTGTGCATCGATGCCGCCCGCACCCGGGCCACCGTGGGCGAGATGAGCGATGCGATGGAGCGGGTGTTCGGCCGGCACAAGGCCGAGATCCGTTCGATCCACGGTGTGTACGGCACTGCCTACGAGGGCGACGAGGCCTTCGCCGCAGTGCAGTCCGACGTGGACGCGTTCGCGGCCGAGGAGGGCCGCCGCCCTCGGATGCTGGTCGTCAAGATGGGCCAGGACGGACACGACCGGGGCGCCAAGGTCATCGCCACCGCCTTCGCCGACCTGGGCTTCGACGTCGACGTCGGCCCGCTCTTCCAGACCCCCGCCGAGGCCGCCCGCGACTCCGTCGACAACGACGTCCACGTGGTCGGCGTGTCGAGCCAGGCCGCCGGCCACAAGACGCTCGTGCCCCAGCTCATCGACGAGCTGCGCAAAGCGGGTGGCGGCGACGTGGTCGTGGTGTGCGGCGGCGTCATCCCACCCCAGGACCACGACATG
Organism: Actinomycetota bacterium; assembly: GCA_046727475.1. Classification (GTDB taxonomy): domain Bacteria; phylum Actinomycetota; class Actinomycetes; order Jiangellales; family Jiangellaceae; genus DAIUDS01. The sequence goes on from JBKPCP010000119.1 coordinate 1,006, forward strand.
CTGCGCGCCGCCGGCGTTGCCGCCATCTTCGGCCCCGGCACCAACATCCCCGCCGCCGCCCGCCAGGTGCTCGACCTCCTCCGCTCGAAACGCCCCGCGGCGTAGGCGGCTCGGTCCCGGTCCGCGGTGGCCGGCAACCGACTGGTCCCGCCGGGTGGCCCCGCCGGGGTCCGACACCCGGTCTCTTAGACTCCGCGGCATGAGCCCATCCGGCCGCCGCTCGTGACCGGCGCCGATCGACTGGCCGCCCGCCGCGCCGACCAGATCACCGCCGGCGACAGGCGCGCTCTCGCGCAATCGATCACGCTCGTCGAATCCACCCGGCCCGACCACCGCGCCGATGCCGCCGCGCTGCTCGACGCCGTGCTGCCAGGTACGGGCAAGGCCGTCCGTCTCGGCGTGACCGGCACGCCGGGCGCGGGGAAGTCGACTTTGATCGAGGAGCTGGGCGGCCGGCTGACCGACGCCGGCCACCGCGTGGCGGTGCTGGCTGTCGATCCGTCCAGCCGGCGAAGCGGCGGTTCGATCCTGGGCGACAAGACCCGGATGGAGCGGCTCGCCCGCGACCCGCGGGCGTTCATACGGCCGTCGCCCTCGGGGGGATCGCTGGGCGGCGTGGCCCGCCGTACGCGGGAGGCGGCGCTGCTCTGCGAGGCCGCCGGGTTCGACGTGATCGTCGTCGAGACCGTGGGGGTGGGCCAGTCAGAGGTGGCCGTGGCCGACATGGTCGATTGCTTCTGCCTGATCGCGGCGCCGGGCGGCGGCGACGAGCTGCAGGGCATCAAGCGCGGGATCATCGAGCTCGCCGACCTGATCGTCGTCAACAAGGCCGACGGCGACCTGCTGCCCGCCGCCCGGCGGGCGGTCGCCGACTACCGGCACGCCGTCCACCTGCTGCGCCCCAAGCACCCGGGCTGGGAGGTGCCCGTGGTGCCGGCCTCGGCGTTCCAGGGCACGGGCATCGACGAGGTGTGGGCGACGGTCGAGAAGCTGGTGGCCCACCTGCGGGAGGGCGACACCCTCGAGCGCCTGCGGTCGGAACAGTCGGTCGCCTGGATGTGGGACGAGATCCGCGAGCGGCTCGTCGAGGCGTTCCGCTACGACCCGCGGGTGGCGGCCCGCTGGACCGAGGCCGAGGCGGCGGTCCGCAGCGGGCGCCTCTCCCCCACCACCGCCGCCCGTGGCCTGCTCGAGGCGCACGGCACGGAGCCGTCCACGGCGACCGACGACACGGAGCCGTCCACGGCGACCGACGACACGGAGCCGTCCACGGCGACCGACGACACGCAGAAGCCATGATCAACGCTCGGGTGACTCCGTGGATCAGTTGGCCAGCGGGTGGAGAACAACCCTGTCGCCCGCCCGCTCGACCTCGTAGGCGACGACCTCGTTCCGACCGTCCCTGAACAGCGGCGCGATGTAGCCGGTGAAACGCCATGACCTGCCCTCGGGCAGGTAGCCGCCGAGGGTACCCGCCACCGTCCCGTTGACCGCCACCACCAGCTCGGGTGGCCGTTCGTCACCTCCGATCACGTCGCCTTCCATGATGTAGGGCACGGCATCGTCGGCGACCGACAGGTCCTCGAGGACGTCGGCGGATTCAGGTTTCCAGCGCAGGTCGCTCGGGGAACCCACGCGGTACTCGCCCACCGGGTTCCCGACCAGATCCTGGCCTTGGCCAACGGCGGCGAGCGACACCCAACCCTCGCCACGCGGGAACTGCGCCCGGTGGGCCGCGGCGAGCGTGAACGCCGCTTCCACATCGCTCTGGACGTGGCGGTCGATCGAAGGCTCACTGCCGTCGAACAGAGAGTGCCCCTCGAACTCCCAATCGGTGTCGATGTCGAGCAGGTCGACGATCGACGGCAGCACGTCGACCGTCGAGGCGGGGGCGTCGTCGATTCGGCCCTCCGTCTGTCCCGGAGCCTTGATGAACAGGGGCATGCGGAAGATCTCGTCGGTGTTGGTCTCGTCCACTCGGCGCGTGAAGCCCGGTGCGGTCATGTCGATGCCGTGGTCGCTCATCACGACCACCAGCGAGTCGTCCCACGCGCCGGTCGCTTCGAGGTGGTCGATCATCTCGCCCAAGAGGTGGTCCACCGCACCGATCTGCATGGCCTGGAGGGGGTAGATCTGCCGAAACATGAAGTCGTAGGCAGGGTCGTCGACGGCGGGGAGTTTGTTGCGCCCGCTCGAGATCTCGTCCGGGAGGCGCGTGGCCGGTAGGTGGCCGTCACCCCAGGGAGTGAGCCGGTAGGGGTGATGCGGGAGGACCACATGGAGGAAGTTGATCGATGGCTCTGCGTCGATCAACTCGATCTGGTTCCGAAAGATCGACGGCTGCCCGTTCAGGATCTCCTGCTGTGACTTCTTTCGTACCTGATCCATCGGGCCCGGCGGCCGGGTCGAGGGCGGCTGGGTCGACGGCGGCGTCTCGACCTGATCCACGACGGCGGGTGCGCCGCCGGGCATGTCCTCGCCGAAGTCGCCCCAGCCTGTGTCGAGCGGCGGCAGCGAATCGCGCAGGACCGGCGGGAATATCCGATGCTTGTAGACGATCGAGGCGTCATCGAGGAGTTGTGTCATCGGCTCCGGCGGAGGTGGCTCGCACACATCGGAAGGGCACATGTCGGTGACGAGCTCGTAGCGATTCACGGGATAGCGGTCACCGAACAGCGAGAAGTAGTTCCGCGGATGGTCGGCGAGGATTGGCAGGTCGTTGTCGTCGGCCCGGAGACCGGTGAGGATCGACGGGGTGGACACATATGTGGTGCGGGACTCGCTCGCTGCGTTGCGGAACCATGTGGTTTCCGCGGCCAACCTCGCCAGGTTCGGGTAGCGCGTATCGATGATCGTGCCGTCGCCGCGCATGATCGCAGTGACAGGGAACTCATCGAGGACGATGAGCAGCACGGGACCGTCCAGCGGTGGGACGGCGACATGCCCCGGTTGATCGGCCTGATCACCAGCGCCGATGAGTCGGGCGGTGGGGCTCGAGGTCAGGAACAGCACGACGAATGCCACGTTGCCCACGGCCAGGTAGGCCATGAACTGCCGGGCGACCCGTGAGTGCCACTCGAGCACCGCGACCGCCAGCGCCAGCAGCGCGACGATCGGCACGACGTACACGATGGCCTCGAGCCGCAGCGTCCGGCACAACATCAGGACGAGGAGACCGGCCAGAAGTGCGACACCTGTCCCGTGGTAGACGGGAGCGCCGCGCCGGTGGACCAGGCCTGCAAGCGCCGTGGCGCCGAACACGGTGGCGGCGGGAGCCACCGCAACGATGATGGCGAACCAGATGATCTGCGTCGGCTCGTAGTGGCCCGCCACGAAGAACGGCGGGTTCCGCCCGAGGAGGTCGAGCAGCGGCTGGGTGATTGCCACGCCGGCCAGGCCGAAGATCACCGCCGCGTCCACCAGCCAGCGATGGGTGGACCGCCCCGGCGAGTCTGCCCCGGGCTCGTCAGGCAGTTGTCTGCGGCCCTCGGCCGGGGACCGTTCCCACGTTGTGGTCCCGCCCACAGGTTGCACGGAGAGAAGCTAACAGCAGGTGAACAGATGATGACATGCGTCGCGTCCCCTGCGTACACAGCGATACCGCGAGGCCACGACGGGCTGAACGGAGACCGGTCGACGGTACGCGCCGCCCATAGACTGCGTCGTCCATGACCACCAACATCCGGGCCGCGGCCCGTCGCATCGCGTCACGTTCGTACCGCAAGATCGGCGCCGTGGGCCGCCGACTCCTGGGCGACGAGATCGCCGACACCGGCGCCACACCGGCCCCGGAGCCGCTCGCCGCCTCGGCAGCTGGCCCGCCGGCCGAGCAGCTGAGCCCCGATCCCTCGACGCCTCCGTGGTTGCCGCTTCCGTCGCCGGCCGGCGTGATCTGCAACATCTGCCGCTGGCAGGGGGACGCCTTCAGCGGCCGCCAGCACGTCGAGTTCACGCAATGCCCGGCCTGCGGCAGCAACGGCCGCGACCGGTTCCTCCATTGGTGCCTGACCGAGAGGGTCGGGCTGAGCAACGCCCTGCGGGTGATCGAGTGCAGCCCGCGGCTGGGCGACCGGTACCGCGAGGCGATGTCGACCTGGTTCTTCTACCGGACCAGCGACTACGACCTGCGTTCCCACCGGGGCAACCTGCAACTCGACCTTCAGCGCATCGACCTCCCCGACGAGTGCATCGACGTCATGCTGTGCGCGCACGTGCTGGAGCACGTCCCCGACACGGAGAAGGCACTGACCGAGCTACGGCGAGTCCTGGCGCCCGGGGGCCACCTGCTGCTCCAGGTCCCCGTGTTGCAGGCCCGGACGGCACCACCCGCGGAGCCCGAGTTCCACGGGGACAACACGCCGGTCTTCTGGCGTTTCGGCTTCGACCTCACGATGCGCCTGCGCGGGCTCGGGTTCGCCACCAGTTTGCTCTGCACCCAGGAGCTCGCCGACGCCGTGACCGCGGCCGAGAACCCGTGGAAGGAGTGGTCGGGGGAGTTCGATGTGCCCGACATGCTGGCTGGGGCGATCGCCGACGACCTGGTGGTCGTCGCCGACCGCCAGACGTCAGCGCGTCTCGGCACCCTCCCCGGCTACATGTACCTCACCTGGGACTGCACCGTCGACTGACGCCGGAGCCGCGCCCGGGCCCGCCCGCGTCGACGGTCCCGGCAGATAGTGGGATGGCTCGACACCGAGCTGGAGCTCCAGCCGCCGCACGCGCTCGAGCGTGCGTTGCGAGACCGTGCGGTGGGCGCTGATGAGGTCGGCTATGACCCCGAGGGCGAACAGCTGGATCGACGCCATGAACAGCACCCCGCCCACCAGGATGGACTGGACGTGTCCTTCGCGGCGGCCGTTGACCAACCAATCCACGATGAAGGGCATCCAGGCGATCAACGCGCCCGCGAACACCACGGCCGCCAGGACCGAGAAGACGAACAGCGGCTCGTAGCCGGTGTAGATCCGGAAGATGGACCCTGCGTTCCGACGAACGTACGCACCCATCGATCCGAACAGCCGTGAGTCACGGGTCTTGGCGTTGGTGCGGACGGGCACGTCGACGACGGCCACGAGGCTCTTTCCCGCCTGGATGAGCGACTCCAGCGTATAGGTGAACTTCGAGACGACCGTCAGCGAGAGAGCCGCCTCCCGGTTGTAGGCACGGAAGCCCGAGGTCGCGTCGGGGACCGTCGTGTCGGAGGCTCGGCGAAGCACCCAGCTTCCCAGCCGCTGGAGCCGCTTCTTCGTGGGCGAGAAGTGCTCGATGTTCGTGACGTCGCGGTCACCGACCACCATGTCGGCCTCACCCGAGAGGATGGGCGCAACCAACGACGGGATGTCGTCGGCCGAGTACTGGTTGTCGGCATCGGTGTTGACGACCACGTCGGCGCCGAGCTTGAGGCAGGCGTCGAGGCCGGCCTGGAAGGCGATCGCCAGCCCCTTGTTGTTCGTGAGCCGAATGATGTGGTCGACGCCCTGCTCGCGTGCGACGTCGACAGTGCGGTCGGTGGATCCGTCGTCGATGATGAGCCACTCCACCGAGTCGAAGCCGGCGACGTGTCGCGGAAGGGCTCCCAGGGTCGCCGGAAGCTGGTCTTCCTCGTTCAAGCAGGGGATCTGGATGATGAGCTTCATCAGCGCGTCCGGACGGTAGCGCCTACGCCGGCGTCAGCGTCAGGCCACCTTGCGTAGCCACAGGTTGCCACCGGGGTTGCGCGCGATGTCGGGCACGAGGCCTTCCAACTCGGGGCGGTGGCGTGACCACATGAGGTGTTGGAACCAGGTGATCTCGAAGGCCGAGTTGTACATCAGGAAGGCGCGCAGGAGGTAGCTCTCCTGCCACGCCCGCCCCTCGTGCACCCACGGCGCCGGGTACTCGAAGGGGAAGAAGATGTCGTGGATGTGGATGACCACCCCGGCGGCCAATCGTGGCAACACCTCGAAGAACAGATGGTTGACGTCGGACCCGGCCTTGACGACGTGAGTCGAGTCGATGAACAGGATGTCGCCGGCCTGAAGCTGG
>JBKPCP010000120.1:0-9282 GCA_046727475.1 Actinomycetota bacterium
CACTCCAGATGCCGAACAGGCCGAAGGCGATCACCGCGGCTTGGACGACGACGGCAAACGCGATCAGCTGAGCGATGACACGGTAAACGTTTCGCACAAGAGTCCCCTTGATTCGGAGCAGACCTGCGTTACTCGGCCTACGGGTGACCGTAGGCGATCGGATCTTAGCGGCGGCAGGATGCTGGCACGCGGATTTCACGGAGGCTGGCACCCGGCAGCAGGGGGGTGTAGCGAAGCAGCACCGGATTCGATCACCCGAGACGACGACGCCGATCATTGTCAGCCAGGGTCCACACCGCCAGCAACGCGCCCCACGGGCCGGCAACCCACATCGGCCAGAAATACGGAACATCTGGGCCGGTGACGGCCACCAGCGTCCAAATCACCAGGTTGACCGACACCGCACAGCCCCAGAGCCACCAGTTCACCCGCAGAAACCTGCTGTGACCCTTCGGCTGCTGCGGCACCGGGGCGGTGGACACGGGACGTGGCAGCGGCGCAGGCGTGCGCAGTGGCGGGGGAAGGTCGGCCACGAGCCGGTCGAGCTCGCCATACGTGCGCGCATCGTAGGCCGCGTCGAGCCGTTCGAGGAGCTCGTCCTGCGGAAGCCTGCCCTCGGCGTGCGCCTCGCGCAGGACTGCGGAAATCCGGTCGCGATCGGCGTCGGACGCGCGCATCTCCGGTGGCTCGACCATGAGCGTCAGTATCGCCGAGCCTTCCCCCTGGTTGCCATCCGGGATCACCCTGACCTCCACCACCGGGACGGTTGTGAAGATCGTCGTGCAGGAATCGTGCGACGCCTGAGCGGCCCGGTTCTGCACGACGATCTTCACGGCCGCGACCGTGCCACCCGATCAGGCGGTGGCGGGTGTGGGAACGCCGAGGGACGCCAGGCGCGAGGCGCCGCCGTCCAGCGCGGTCAGCACCCACGGCCCGTCGGCGGTGACTGCGACCGTGTGCTCGAAGTGGGCGGACAACGACCCGTCGGCCGTCGTGACGGTCCACTCGTCGTCCTGCAACTGCGTCTCGGGCCTGCCGAGGTTGATCATCGGCTCGATGGCGAGCACCAGCCCGGGTACGAGCTTCGGCCCGCGCGCCCGGGTGTGGTAGTTGAGCACGTGCGGGTCCTGGTGCATCTCGGTGCCGATGCCGTGGCCGCCGTACTCGGCCACGATGCCGTAGTCGCCGTGGGCCCGCACGTGATCTTCGACGGCACTGCCGATGTCGCGAAGGCGGGCGGCAACCTGCATGGCGGCGATGCCCGCCCAGAGTGCACCCTCGCAGACGCGCAACAGCTGCGCGGCCTCGTCGCTCACCTCGCCGACCGGGATCGTCACTGCGGAGTCACCGTGCCAGCCGTCGAGGATCGCGCCGCAGTCGACCGAGACCACGTCGCCCGACCGCAGCCGCCGGTCGCCCGGGATGCCGTGGACGATCTCGTTGTTGACCGACGCGCAGATCGTCGCGGGGAACGAGTTGCGGCCCGGGCCACGCGCGACGTAGCCGACACCGGGAAGGTAGTCGAGGAACGACGGCACCGCGCCCCGGGACCGGATCTGTTCCGCGGCCACGGCGTCCAGTTCGCGAAGTGTCACACCAGGCGCCACTGCAGCGCGCACAGCGGCCAGCGCCTCGGCGACGACGAGCCCCGCGAGCCGCATCTTCGCGACCTCGGCGTCGGACTTGAGCTGGATCATGCTCGCTCGGTCGCACCGTCGAATGCGGTCGTGGCGCCGCCCTCGGACAGGTCCCGCTCGTCCGTGGCTACGGCCAGCACCCGTGCGGACACCTCGGCAACCGGCCCCATGCCGTCCACCCGGGCGAGGATGCCACGCTCCTCGTACAGCGCCGCGAGGGGAGCCGTCTGCTTGGCGAAGAGGTCCAGCCGGTGCCGGATCACCGATTCGCTGTCGTCGGTGCGCCCGTCGGCGGCGGCACGGCGCATCAGGCGCCCTACCACCTCCTCGACGTCGACCGTGAGCAGGATGACGCGGTCGAGCACCACCCCCTGGGCGGCGAGCACCTCGTCGAGGAACTCGACCTGGGGCACGGTCCGGGGGTAGCCGTCGAGCAGGAAGCCATCGGCTGCGTCAGGCTCGGCGAGCCGAGCGCTGACCATCTCGTTGGTGATGGCGTCCGGTACGTAGTCGCCGACTGCCAGGTACGCCTTGGCCCTCAGGCCCAGCGATGTGCCGGCCGAGACGTTCTCCCGGAAGATGTCGCCGGTGGAGATGGCCGGGATGGCGAGGCGCTTGGCGACCACCGCCGCCTGCGTGCCCTTGCCCGAGCCCGGCGGCCCCATCAGCAGGAGGCGCCTCACCTAAGAAAGCCCTCGTAGTTCCGCTGCTGGAGCTGGCTCTCGATCTGCTGCACGGTCTGGAGTCCGACGCCGACCATGATCAGGATGCTGGTGCCGCCGAAGGGGAAGTTCTGGTTGGCATCGACCAGCACGAAGGCGACGAGTGGTACCAGGGCCAGCAGGCCGAGGTACACCGACCCGGGCGCGGTGAGCCGGGTCAGCACGTAGTCGAGGTACTCCTCGGTGGGCCGGCCGGCGCGGATGCCCGGGATGAATCCGCCGTACTTCTTCATGTTGTCGGCGACGTCCCTGGGGTTGAACGTGATCGACACGTAGAAGTACGTGAAGAACACGATCATCAGGAAGAACGACGCCATGTAGATCAAGCTGTCGCCGTTGACGAAGTTGCGCTGGATCCAGTTGGCCCAGCCGGAGCCCTCGTTGAACTGGCTCAGCAGGAGCGGCAGGTACAGCAGCGATGAGGCGAAGATGACCGGGATCACGCCGGCCTGGTTGATCTTCAGCGGTATGTACGTCGACGAGCCGCCGTACATACGCCGGCCGACCATGCGCTTGGCGTACTGAACAGGGATCCGGCGCTGGGACTGCTCGACGAACACCACCAGCGCCACGACGACCAGGCCGACCAGGGAGACGATCGTGAAGGTGGCCCAGCCGCGCGTCTGCTGGATGCCCCACAGCGCGCTGGGGAACGTCGCGATGATCTGGGTGAAGATCAGCAGCGACATGCCGTTGCCGATACCGCGGTCGGTGATGAGCTCGCCCAGCCACATGATCACGGCGGTGCCGGCGGTCATGGTGATGACCATGACCGCGATGACACCGGCCGACTCGTCCGGGATGATCTCCTCGGGGCAGTTCTGGAACAGCCCTCCGCTGCGCGCCAGCGAGACGATCGTGGTGGCCTGCAGCACGGCGAGCCCGATGGTCAGGTACCTGGTGTACTGGGTGATCTTGGCCTGCCCGGCCTGGCCCTCCTTCTTGAGGGCTTCCAGGCGCGGGATCACCACGGTCAGCAACTGCAGGATGATGCTGGCCGTGATGTACGGCATGATTCCCAGCGCGAACACCGCGAGCTGTAGCAGCGCTCCACCCGAGAACAGGTTGAGCATGCCGTAGACGCCGACGTTGCCGGCCTGCTCGACGCAGGTGTCGACCGCCTGCACGTCGATGCCCGGAGTCGGGACCACCGAGCCCAGCCGGAAGAGCGTGATGATGCCCAGCGTGAACAGCATCTTCTTGCGCAGGTCGGGCGTACGGAACGCCCGAGCGAACGCGGTGAGCACTTCACGGCCTCCTGCACACCGCCCGAATGGCGGTGCCGTGGTACGGACGGGTCAGCCGGAGCGACCCGCTGTCACGTGTTCGGTGACGATAACAGTCCGATATGACCGACGGCGAAAGACGTCTCCCCATCCGCGCTGCGGTGGGCGGGCGGAGGAGACGCCTGTCGTCATCGGGACATCCGTGGTCAGAGCTCGTTGGCCGAGCCGCCGGCGGCAGCGATCTTCTCCTTCGCCGAGCCGGAGAACGCGTGCGCGCTCACCTGCAGGGCGGTGGAGATCTCACCGGTGCCGAGGATCTTGACCGGACGGCCGGCGCGCACCGCGCCCTTCGCCACCAGGTCCTCGACGGTCACGTCGCCGCCTTTCGGGTACAGCGACGCCAGCTTGTCCAGGTTGACGACCTGGAACTCGACCCGGAACGGGTTGCGGAAGCCCTTGAGCTTGGGTAGCCGCATGTGCAGCGGCATCTGCCCGCCTTCGAAGCGGGCCGACACGGTGCCACGAGCCTTGCTGCCCTTTGTGCCGCGACCGGCGGTCTTGCCGCGTGCTCCGGCCTCACCTCGGCCGACCCGGGTCTTGGCGGTCTTGGCGCCCGGTGCGGGCCGCAAGTGGTGCGGCTTGAGTGGGGAGTCAGCCATGTCAGTCCACCTCCTCGACGGTGACCAGATGCGCCACGGTCTTGACCATGCCGCGAATCTCGGGCCGGTCCTCCTTGACCACGACGTCACTCATGCGCTTGAGGCCGAGCGAGCGCAGGGTCTCGCGCTGCGACGACGTCCCGCCGATCCCACTCTTGACCTGACGCACCTTCAGCCGGCTCATGACGACGCTCCGGCCTGAGCACGCAGCAGGGCCGCGGGTGCGACGTCCTCCAGCGGCAGCCCACGACGGGCGGCCACCTGCTCCGGGCGTTCGAGATTCTTCAGGGCCGCGACGGTGGCGTGCACGATGTTGATGGCGTTGGACGAGCCCAGCGACTTGCTGAGCACGTCGCGGATGCCGGCGCATTCCAGCACGGCCCGCACCGGGCCACCGGCGATGACACCGGTACCGGGCGACGCCGGGCGCAGCAGGACGACACCCGCTGCCCGCTCACCCTGGATCGGATGCGGGATCGTGCCCTGGATGCGCGGCACCTTGAAGAACTGCTTCTTGGCCTCCTCGACCCCCTTGGCGATCGCCGCCGGCACCTCCTTCGCCTTGCCGTAGCCGACACCGACCGTGCCGTCGCCGTCGCCGACGACCACAAGAGCGGTGAAACTGAAGCGTCGACCACCCCGCACGACCTTGGCGACGCGGTTGATGGCGACGACGCGCTCGATGTACGCGGTCTTCTCCGCACCGCCGTCGCGACGGTTGTCGCGGTCCCGGCGGTCGCGGCGCTCGCCGCCGGCACCGCCGCCGCGGCGCTGGGGTCCAGCCATGATCTCCCTACTTCCTGGTTAGAACTGCAGTCCGCCGTCGCGGGCACCGTCGGCCACCGCGGCCACGCGGCCGTGGTAGTGGTTACCCGCGCGGTCGAACACGATGGTCTCGACACCCGCGGCCTTGGCCCGGTCGGCGACGAGCTCGCCGACCTTGCGTGCCTTCATGGTCTTGTCGCCGGACAGGCCGCGCAGTTCGGCCTCCATGCTGGAGGCCGAGGCGAGCGTACGGCCGGTGGAGTCGTCGACCACCTGCGCCACCATGTGGCGCAGCGACCGAGTGACCACCAGGCGCGGGCGCTGTGCCGAGCCGGCGACCTTCTTGCGGACCCGCAGGTGCCTGCGGCCGCGGGCCCCTGCTTTGCCGCCGTGGCCGACGCGGCGGTTGATCGCGATGCCCATGACTATTTCTTCCCAGCCTTTCCGACCTTGCGACGGACGTACTCACCCGCGTAGCGGATGCCCTTGCCCTTGTACGGCTCGGGCTTGCGCAGCTTGCGGATGTTCGCTGCCACTTCACCGACCTGCTGCTTGTCGATGCCCTGGACGGTGAACTTCGTCGGCGACTCGACCGCGAAGCTGATGCCTTCGGGAGCCTCGACGAGGATCGGGTGGCTGTAGCCGAGCGCGAACTCGAGGTTCTGACCACGAGCGATCACCCGGTAGCCGACGCCGACGATCTCGAGCTTCTTCTCGTAGCCCTCGGTCACGCCGGTGACCATGTTGGCCACCAGAGTGCGGGTGAGCCCGTGCAGCGCGCGGTTGTCCCGCTCGTCGTCGGGGCGACGGACGGCCAGCGTGCCGTCGTCGTTCCGGTCGACGTCGATGGTGAGCGGCAGCGTGTGGGTCAAGGTCCCCTTCGGGCCCTGGACCGTGACCTCACGGCCGTCGACGGCGACGTCGACGCCGCTGGGGACGGGAATCGGGAGCTTGCCGATGCGCGACATTGCGTTCTCCTCCCGTCACCAGACGTAGGCGAGGACTTCCCCGCCCACCCGCTGTTTGCTCGCCGACCGATCGGTCAGCAGGCCCTGCGACGTCGAGATGATCGCGACGCCCAGCCCGCCGAGAACCTTCGGCATGTTGGTCGACTTGGCATAGACCCGAAGGCCGGGCTTGCTCACCCGACGTACGCCGGCGATGGAACGTTCCCGGTTCGGGCCGTACTTCAGGGTTAGCACGAGGGTCTTCTCGACCGGCTTGTCGGCGCTCTCCTGCACGGTCCAGCCCGAGATGAAGCCCTCCTGCTTGAGGATCTCGGCGATGTGCGACTTGAGCTTGCTGTACGGCATGCCCACGCTCTCGTGGTAGGCCGAGTTGGCGTTGCGCAGACGCGTCAGCATGTCCGCAATGGGGTCTGTCATGGTCATGATCTATGGCTGCTTTCCCGCCGTGGTATCCGCGTCATGCGGACCTGCGGCGATTCGATTACCAGCTGGACTTCGTGATGCCCGGCAGTTCGCCCCGGTGGGCCATCTCACGCAGGCACACCCGGCACAGGCCGAACTTGCGATAGACCGAGTGCGGACGGCCACACCGCTGGCAGCGGCTGTAGGCGCGCACCGCGAACTTCGGCTTCGCGTTCGCCTTGTTGACTAGCGCCTTCTTCGCCACGTCAGTTCTCCAATTTCATGGTCGCGTTCCGTCACTGCGCCCTGAACGGGAAGCCCAGGTGCCTCAACAGCGCCCGGCCCTCGTCGTCGGTCTTGGCCGTCGTCACGACCGTGATGTCCATGCCGCGGACCCGGTCGGTGGCGTCCTGGTCGATCTCGTGGAACACCGACTGCTCGGTGAGGCCGAATGTGTAGTTACCGCTCCCGTCGAACTGCCGGGGCGACAGGCCCCGAAAGTCACGGATGCGCGGCAGCGCCACCGAGGTCAGCCGGTCCAGGAACTCCCACATCCGGTCTCCGCGCAACGTCACGTGCGCGCCGATCGGCATGCCCTCGCGCAGCTTGAACTGCGCGATCGACTTGCGGGCCTTCGTGATCGCCGGCTTCTGGCCGGTGATCGCCTGCAGATCGCGGATCGCACCGTCGATGAGCTTGGCGTCGCGAGCCGCCTCGCCGACGCCCATGTTGACCACGACCTTGGCGACCGTGGGCACCTGCATGATGTTGACGACGTCGAGCTGCTCGCGCAGGGCGGGCAGGATCTCGTCGCGGTAGCGCTGCTTGAGCCGCGGCAGCGGTCGGGCTTCGGTAGTGGTGCTCATCAGATGTCCTCACCGGTGCGCTTGGCGAACCGGACCTTGTTGCCGTTGTCGTCGACCCGGAATCCGACCCGGGTGCCGACCGTCTTCTTCCCACCCTCGACATCGACCTCGACGGCCAGCATCACGCTGCTGACGTGGATCGGGGCCTCCTGATGCACGATCCCGCCGGACTTGGCGCCGCGTGCGCTCTGGACGATCTTGGTGTGCTTGGTGATGCGGTTGACGCCCTCGACCAGGACCTTGTCCTGCTTCGGGTAGGCGGCGATCACCTTGCCCACCGCGCCCTTGTCACGGCCGGCGACGACGACGACGGTGTCACCCTTCTTGATACGCATGGGTTAGAGCACCTCCGGCGCGAGCGAGATGATGCGCATGAACTTCTTCTCGCGCAGCTCGCGGCCGACGGGGCCGAAGATGCGCGTGCCGCGCGGGTCCCCGCCGTCCTTGATGATGACCGCCGCGTTCTCGTCGAAGCGGATGTAGGAGCCGTCCGACCGGCGGCGCTCCTTCGAGGTACGGACGATGACGGCCTTGACGACCTCGCCCTTCTTGACGCCGCCGCCGGGGATGGCGTCCTTGACGGTCGCCACGATGACGTCGCCGATGCCGGCGTAGCGGCGACCGGAGCCACCGAGAACGCGGATGCAGAGAAGCTCCTTGGCACCCGTGTTGTCGGCGACGCGTAGCCGCGACTCCTGCTGGATCATGTCGATGACTCCTGGTTGTCGCGCCGGTTCTCGCCCGTGGGCGAGCCTGGCGGAACGGTCACTTTGCCTTTTCGAGGACCTCGACGACGCGCCACCGCTTCGTCGCCGACAGCGGACGGGTCTCCATCAGGAGGACGCGGTCGCCGGCGACGGCGGTGTTCTGCTCGTCGTGGGCCTTGAGCTTGTTGGTCCGGCGGACGACCTTGCCGTACAGCGGGTGCTTGAAGCGGTCCTCGACGGCCACGACGACCGTCTTGTCCATCTTGTCGCTGACGACGAGGCCCTCACGGACCTTCCGGAAACCCCGGTTGTGCGTCACGGTCTCTTCCTTCTCGGTCATGCGGCACCGCCGGCGGCGGCGTCGACCTCGACCACGGTGGTGATGCCGAGCTCACGCTCGCGCATGATCGTGTAGATCCGCGCGATGTCGCGGCGCACGGCCCTGAGCCGGCCGTGGCTCTCGAGCTGGCCCGTTGCGGCCTGGAAGCGCAGGTTGAACAGCGCCTCCTTGGCCTTGCGGAGCTCCTCGACCAGGTCGGCGTCGGGCATGACGCGCAGCGCCGCAGCGGTGAGGTCCTTCGATCCGATGGCCATCACCCTTCACCTGCCTCACGCGTGACGATGCGGGCCTTCATCGGGAGCTTGTGGATCGCGCGTGTCAGCGCCTCCCGGGCCACCTTCTCGTTCGGGTAGGAGAGCTCGAACATGACCCGGCCGGGCCGGACGTTGGCGATCCACCACTCGGGGGACCCCTTGCCCGAACCCATCCGGGTTTCTGCCGGCTTCTTGGTCAGCGGACGGTCCGGGTAGATGTTGATCCAGACCTTGCCGCCACGGCGGATGTGGCGGGTGATCGCGATACGGGCCGACTCGATCTGGCGGTTGGTGACGTAGTGGCCCTCGACCGCCTGGATGCCGAACTCGCCGAACGCCAGCGACGTTCCGCCCTTGGCAGCGCCACGCCGCTTCGGGTGGTGCTGCTTGCGGTGCTTGACCCGGCGCGGGATCAACATGGTCAGGCCCCCTGCTCGCTACTCGTAGCCGGCGCAGCCACGCCCGCCTCGGCGGCGGGAGCATCGACCGGTGCGCCCTCGCCGGCGCGGGCCGGGCGACGACGCTCGGGGCGGCGGCGCTGCTGCTGGACCCGGGCCTGGGCTGCCTGTGCCTCACGCTCGGCGCGCGAACCGGCGACCTCGCCCTTGTAGATCCAGACCTTCACGCCGATCCGGCCGAAGGTCGTACGGGCCTCGTAGAAGCCGTAGTCGACGTCGGCCCGCAGGGTGTGCAGTGGCACCCGGCCCTCGCGGTAGAACTCCGAGCGGCTCATCTC
>JBKPCP010000121.1:0-5677 GCA_046727475.1 Actinomycetota bacterium
ACTCGCTGGCCGTCTACGCCGCGCGGCACCGGCACCCGGGTGACAGGGACGACTTCTCGGCGTGGGCGCGCCGCCACGGCGACGAGTCGGGTGCGCTGGTCTTCACCGGCGGAGTGTCAGCCATCGAGTGCGTCCCGTACGAGCTCGTCGACGCTGGCGATCACACAGTCGCGATCGGCCGCGTGGTGGCGGTCGCCGGCGACCTGGTCGGCGAGCGCCCGCTGCTGTACGTCGACCGCGGGTACCACGCGGCCGGCTCGACCATCGGGCCGTGACGGTCAGGGTTCCGCCGTGCGAGCAGGCTGAAGCGTCATCCACCGGCTCGGATCGACCAGGGCGGTGAAGCCGAGGGCCTCGTAGACGCCGTGCGCGTCTGCCGTGGCAAGCATCCAGCGCCGCAGTCCGGAGAGGTCCGGGTGCTCGAGCAGCGCCGTTACCAGGAATCGCGACAGCCCGCGGCCACGGTGTTCCGGCAGCACGAACACGTCGGCGAGGTACCCGAATGTGGCCCGGTCCGTGACGACACGGGCGAATCCGGCCTGGCGGCCGTCCGGCGCGTAGAGGCCCATCGGAAGCGAGCCTTGGATCGCTTTCTCGACGGTCTGGCGGCTCACGCCCGGGCTCCAGTACGAGGTGCGCAGGAACCCGTGAATGACATCGACGTCCAGCCTGGCCGGGTCGTCGCTCGCCTCGTACCCGTCGTCACGACCGCGCAGCACCGGTCACCAATGCCTTGACCACGTCTTCGAGGGCAGACTGCTTTGCCTTGACGTCGTCCATGTCGGCGAAGTAGGCCATCCGCCGTCCGTCGGGATAGTCGCCCTCGAGGATCTCGCTTCCGATGCTCGCGACCCGGGGGTGGTGGAAGACGAGGTGCACGTTCTTGACCGAGTGCAAGTTGAACGTCGCGATGTAGTCGCCTTCATGACCGAAGGTCGGTGCATTCCATTTGATCTGCTCGGTGATGTCCGGGCTGACACCCTTGATGATCTCCCGGAGCTTCTGAACCTCCTCCTTGAACGGGTGGTCGAGCTGGTCCATGAACGCCTCGACGTCCTCGGTCTTCTTCACCATGCCTCCCTGCGTCTCGTCGTTTGCGGTTGCCTACCCGGAGCCGCGTCGCGCAGGTCTAGAAGGGGGGCGCTTCGGTGGTGCGGTCGTCGCTGTTCGCTCGGCACACTTCGATCACGGCAGGTGTCGGTGCCTCGTATTCGTGGCCCGTGGGTGCGGACCAGGTGATGGTGCCGTCGCGCGCTCGGCGCCAGGACCAACCGCCTTCGGTCTTGGCGCGATGGTGATGCCGGCACAGCGGGCCCAGGTTGTCGGGGCTCGTTGGACCGTCGGGGAAGCGTTCACGATGGTCGAGGTCGCAGCGCTCGGCAGGTTGTCGGCATCCCGGGAAGGCACACACCTGGTCGCGGGCTCTGACGTGCCGGGCTAGCGACGGCGGTGGCCGGTAGACCGTGATGCCGTAGTCGAGCAGGACGCCGGAGACGGGGTCGGTCAGGAGCCGTTGCCAGGTGGCGTGGGGGTCGGCGGCGATCCAACGGGCCATCTCCGCCGGGATCGGCCCGTATCCGGCAAGCTCACCGGCCTGGTCGTCGAGGCCCAGCAGCGTGGTGGCCGCAACGGTCACCTGAATGCGCGGCCCACGGCGGCGCCGACGCGAGTTACGGCCCCGGGCGCGTTCCGCCGGCGCGAGCGCCGACCGGCACAGGTCGACCAGGGCGTCGGCGCGTCGGGCCTCGATGCCTCGTGGATCCGCCGCGTCGGAAAGGCGGGCCAAGGTCTCGACGGCATTGAACACGACGGTGGCGTCGTCGGCTGGAAGAAGCGCGGTGATCTCGGCCATGCCATCAGGCATCGGGTACAACGCGACGTAGCGTTCTGCCTTCGCCTTGGCGTGGCGTGTGACAACCGCCGCGGAGTCAACGGCCGCCACTGCGCGGAGGAGACTTCGGCGCAGCTCTGGTGCAGTCTGCGACTCGGCGCGGCGCAACACTCGCTCTTCGACGGTCCGGCGACGCTCGGCTTCGGTCAGGTTGGCTGTGTGCTCCGCGATGGCGCGCGCCTTGGACAGGTCGATCCGACCCTCGAGCAGTGCCTGCCTCGTCGCGGGAAGGCGGTCGGCGAGGTCGAGGGCGATGGCCAGTTTGAGGTCCGCAGCTCGACGGCTGATCCGCAGCCTGGCCGCGATCTCGTCGGCCGCGAACTCACTGATCCGCGGGCCAGGCTCGTCTGTGGCGCTAGGGCTGGGCCGGCGACGGGCGAACTCGGCGATCACCTCGCTCTGATTCGCCTGCGCCCATGCGATCAAACGTTCCCAGCCAGACGTGGCTTCGAGCAGCTCGTAGCTCGACAGCGCCGACGGATCGGTGGCGTTCAGCCTCGATGCCATGGTCGCGCCGGGCGGGCGGCCGGCATCCGGTTCGGCGGCCGCCGATGCGTCATGCCCCATGCCTTGCGAGGAAGAGGACCTCCTGGCCGACGGAGCACGGAAGATGCGGCTGTCGAGATGCCGAGCTCCCTCATGCCGACGCTCACCGAACTGAGCCAGCCGCGCCGGCCTCGCCGGCAGGATCGCCTCGAGGCGCGTCAAGGCCGCGGCGTGACGGTCGTTCGCCGCTTCTCCTGGCCAGCCCTCCTGCTCGAACATGTGTTCATCGTCCCAGAGGCCTCTGACACTGATGGCAGACCGTTCCCGGGTAGCTGCGGATCCAGCTCGACGGTGCCTCAGTCGTAGTTGCGGATGACCCGCACGTTGAGGGCGACCATGAGCACACCGAGGACCGCTACGACGCCGAATCCGCGAACCAGGGGTGCCCACTGGAGGGGCTGCAGGATGAGCGCGCGTAGCGCTTCCATGACGTAGGTGACCGGGTTGAGCGTCGCGGCGATCTCCATCGGGCGGGTCAGCAGTTCGCGAGGCACGAAGTTCGGGGTGAGGAACAGCAGCGGAAAGAATATGAGGCCGCCGGAGTTGGTGGCGGCAGCACTACGCGTCTTGAGCGCTATCAGCTGCATGAAGCCGGCGAAGACCACGGCCCACAGCGATGTCAACACCAGCAGGAGGAGGAAGCCGATGAGCCCGCTCGCGACGGAGACGCCGAACGGAAGCGCCAGAACCACGAGGACCGCGGTGATGGCGACGCTCTTCACGGCCTCTGCAAGCAGGCGGCCGATGACGAGGGCACTCCGCGACACGGGCGCGGCCCGCAGCTTGTCGAAGTAGCCGCCCTCGATGTCCTCGACCAGATAGAGCGCAGCCGTGCCGAACGACGCTGCGAGCAGCAACGAGATCGGCAGCTGGAAGGCGGCGTAGGTCTGCCCGTACAGGAACGGCGTCGAGTCCGACGGGAAGATCTTGCCGGCCTGACCGAAGTTGACGATCAGGAAGAACACCGGAATGAACAGCGTCGGAGCCAAGGCCTCGGGCGTCCTCAAGCCCTCCCGCAGCGCCCGGCCGCCCAGGACACCCGCCTGCTGTGTGGCGCTCATGTCGACACCTCCTGGACCTCGCCAGCGAGCCGCTCTCGGGTGCGGCCCGTGGCATCGAGGAAGACCTCGTCGAGGGTCGGGTCGGCGTCCAGGTTGAGGCGTTGTCGCAGCTCGGCCTTCAGCTGCTGCGGTGTCCCCTCTCGCACGATCAGCCCTCCGTCGATGATGGCGAGCCGGTCGCAGAGCTGGTCGGCCTCCTCGAGGTACTGCGTCGTGAGGAAGATCGTGGTCCCTCGTGCGTTGATGCGCCGCAGCTCGTCCCACACGGTGAGCCGGCTCGCCGGGTCGAGGCCGGTCGTCGGCTCGTCGAGGAACAGCACCTCGGGCTCGTGCACCAGCGCCGACGCGAGGTCGAGGCGACGCTTCATCCCGCCGGAGTAGCCCTTGATTCGCCGGTCGGCGGCCTCGACGAGGTCGACCAGCTCGAGCAGCTCCTCTGCGCGCTCCATGGCCTCCGCCTTCGAGCTGCCGAACAATCTTGCCTGCAGGACCAACAGCTCGCGCCCGGTCTGGCGCGGGTCCAGCCCGGCTTCCTGAAGCGCCACGCCAATGCGACGGCGCGCGGCGTCGGGGTCGGCCATCACGTCGATGCCCGCGACCCGCGCCGTGCCTGAGGTAATGGACATCAGCGTCGTAAGCATCCGGATCGTCGTGGACTTGCCCGCGCCGTTCGGCCCCAGGAATCCAAAGACCTCACCGGTGCGGACCCTCAGATCCACACCTCGCACGGCGTCGACCGTCTCGGTACGGCCCCGGTACTGCTTGACGAGGCCTTCGGCCTCCACTGCTGGCGTCATACCGCGGACGATAGGGCGACCCTCCGACATTCCCTGCTCCGCGGTCACGCCGCACCCCTCCTCGACACTTGTGGACGACGTTCACAATGGAGTAGACCGGTGGACAGTGTCAACATCGAGGGAGAGACGATGGACACTGACCGCCGGCGGGTCGGTCGCGCCACCTACCGTCACGGCGACCTGCGGCGAGCGCTGGTCGTGGCTGGCATCGACATGGCCCGGGCCGGCGGGCCGGACGCCGTCGTCCTGCGCGAGGCAACACGGCGAGCTGGCGTTGCACCGAACGCCGCATATCGGCACTTCCGCGACCGGGCGGCGCTCCTCGGTGCGGTCTGTGAAGCTGCGCAGTCCGCTCTCGCCGCCGCCATCGAGGTCGAACAGCATGCCGTGCCCTCGACGAACGATCCCGCGGCGTCCGCCCGGGCACGCTTCCGCGCCGTTGGAAGCGGCTACCTACGCTTCGCGCGCGCCGAGCCGGGCTTGTTCCGCACCGCGTTCTCGGTGCCCGAGAACCTGGACGGCCGCGACAGCGCCGGGCGAGCCGGCCCGAGCGGCCGGACCCCCTTCCAGCTCCTGGCCGACGCCCTCGATGGGCTCGTCGAGGCCGGCCTGCTGCCCCCCGACCGGCGTCCGGGCGCTGAGTTCCTGGCCTGGTCGGCGGTACACGGGCTGGGCACACTGCTCATCGACGGGCCGCTGCGCGCCGTCGACGACGAGCAGGCCCAGGAGATCGGTCGGCGGCTGGTGGAGATGGTGGACAAGGGGCTGTGAGACGCCCCCTGGCGTCAGGAGCGCAGGCGCAGGCCCCGCGGTGTCAGGTGGAAGCCGGCCGCGGTCAGGGCCTCGCCCAGGGCGGTGTCGGTCACGGCCTCGCCGTCGGCGCGCTCGACCCGCAGTGACCCCAGGGCGCCGTCGCGTACAGCGAGGGCAAGGGCGTCCGCCGCAGCCCGAAGCCGGTCGGCGTCGTCCGACCAGGACAGCAGGGTGCGGCCGCCCCGCTCCACGTAAAGCACGAGGTCACCATCGACCAGGACGACCAGCGCTCCTGCCTTGCGCCCGGGCCGGTGCCCGCCCGGCTGCTCACGGTCGGGCCACGGGAGCGCGGCACCGTACGGGTTGGCCGGGTCGGTGGCGGCCACCACCAGCGCCGGGACCGGCTCGCGCCGGGCTGCCGTGTCGGCGAACCCGCGGAGGCGGTCGACGGCTCCGACGGAAGCGAACTGGGCAGCGCCGAGGCCGGCCACGAAGTAGCCACGGCGGACCCGCCCGGTGTCCTCGAAGGCCGACAGCACCCGGTATGCGGCCGCGAACCCGCCGGGCAGCCGTTCGGCGACGACGGCTCCGCGGGTGACGACGCCGTGCCGGTCGAGCAGCCCTTCGGC
>JBKPCP010000122.1:0-7004 GCA_046727475.1 Actinomycetota bacterium
AGCGAGGAGGTCCGGCAGCGCGTTCTCGCCGAAGACGTGCGCCGTGACCCGGGCATCGAGGTCGTGGGCGCGTGCGATCGCGGCGTCGAGGGCAGCACGCGGCCAGCACGGGCCGAGGTCACCGGTGTCCCGGTCGATCCAATCGCCGACGAGCTTGACCCAGCCGTCGCCACGGCGAGCCTCCGCCTCGACGTAGGCGACCAGCTCGTCGGGCTCGATCTCCCAACCGTAGTTGCGGATGTAGCGCTTGGTCCGGGCGATGTGCCGGCCCGCCCGGACGATCCGGGGCAGGTCGTCACGGTCGTCGATCCAGCGCGTGTCCGCGGCGGAGCCGGCGTCGCGGATCAGCAGGACGCCGGCATCGCGGTCGGCCAGCGCCTGCCGCTCGGCCTCATCCGCCGGAACGGCCCCTCGCTTGTCGAGCCCGACATGACAATGCAGGTCGACCAGCCCCGGCAGGATCCAGCCCTGGCCCACGGTCTCGGCCCCAGGCACCGGCTCGAAGGTGATGCGTCCGTCACGTACCCAGACGTCGCGGTGCTCCCGATCGGGCAGGAGCACTCCGCGGACGTGCAGCGCGTCGTCCATGTCGGCGACCGTAGTGGGCCGCACGAATGCATCCTTCACCAGGCGAAGCGGTGCCTCACCGGGTTTGTACGCCTGGTGAGGCATTGCCCAGGGTGGTTTACGTGATCAACGCCTGGCTGCGTCTGTGCTGGGTGTCAACGGTTCTTGAGGAACTCGGTGACGTCGGCGGGCAGTTCGAACTCGCCGACGTCATCGGCTCCTCCGCCGAAGGCGGCCGGCACCTCGCCGGGCTTCGGACCTGCTGTACGCCGGTCTTCGGCAGCTGCGAGCTGTGCGGCCCGCTTGGCGGGATTGCCCGACCGGGCGCCGCGTGCCTTGCCCTTCTTGCCCTGCTTGCCCTTGCTCTTCTTGCCGATCGCGCCCGGCATGCCGGGCATGCTCGGCATGCCGGGAAGCCCGCCGAGTTTGCCGCGGCTGGCCTGGCTCATCATGTCGCGGGCGACGAAGAACCGCTCGACGAGCTGGTTGACGTCGCTGACCTGGGTGCCCGACCCGCGGGCGATCCTGATGCGCCGTGAGCCGTTGATGATCTTCGGGTTCGCACGCTCCGTCGGCGTCATCGAGCGGATGATCGCCTGCACCCGGTCCATCTCGCGGTCGTCGAAGTTGTCCAGCGCCTCACGCATCTGGCCGGCTCCGGGCAGCATCCCGATCAGGTTCTTGATCGGGCCCATCTTGCGGATCCCCTGCAGCTGGTCGAGGAAGTCCTCGAGGGTGAACCCGGTGCCCTTCTGCAGCTTGCGGGCCATGTCCTCGGCCTGCGTGGCGTCGAAGACCTTCTCGGCCTGCTCGATCAGGGTCAGCATGTCGCCCAGGTCGAGGATGCGCGACGCCATCCGCTCGGGGTGGAAGACGTCGAAGTCCTCGAGCTTCTCCCCCGCCGAGGCGAACATCACCGGGCGGCCGGTCACCGACGCCACCGAGAGCGCCGCACCGCCCCGGGCGTCGCCGTCGAGCTTGGTGAGCACGACGCCGTCGAAGCCGACCCCGTCCAGGAACGCGCGTGCCGTCGTGACGGCATCCTGGCCGATCATCGCGTCGACCACGAACAGCGTCTCGTCCGGCTCGACGGCGTCACGGATGTCGCGCGCCTGCGCCATCATCTCGGCGTCGACGCCGAGCCGGCCGGCCGTGTCGACGACGACGACGTCGTGCAGCTTCTGTCTCGCCTGCTCGACGCCGGTCCGAGCCACTGCAACCGGGTCGCCGACGCCGTTGCCCGGTTGTGGCGCCCAGACGGCGACGCCGGCCCGCTCGCCCACCACCTGAAGCTGGGTGACGGCATTGGGACGCTGGAGGTCGGCGGCCACGAGCAGCGGCTGATGCCCCGAGCTTCGCAACCAGAGAGCCAGCTTGCCGGCCAGCGTGGTCTTTCCGGAACCCTGCAAGCCGGCCAGCATGATCACGGTCGGCGGTTGCTTGGCGAACCTGAGGCGGCGGGTCTCACCGCCGAGGATCCGGACCAGCTCGTCGTTGACGATCTTGACGACCTGCTGTGCGGGATTGAGCGCGGCCGAGACCTCCGCACCGCGGGCCCGTTCCTTCACCGCCTCGATGAAGTCCTTGACGACCGGCAGCGCGACATCGGCCTCGAGCAGCGCGACTCGGATCTCGCGCGCGGTCGCGTCGATGTCGGCCTCGGACAGCCGGCCTTTGCCGCGGAGCGTCTTGAACGTCGCAGCGAGCCGGTCGGAGAGTGTGGCGAACACGGCAGTTGGGATCCTCGGTGGAAGACGTCGGGCTCCCGCCAAGGGTAACCGCGGTCAGCGAGCAGACCTGCAGCCGCTCGGCTGAGCCCCGGCTCGGTCGTCGACTAGAACGGGGCCTGTGCGGCGAGCTGCTCCGCCCGCTCGAGCAGCCGGGGCGCGTTCAGCTCCTTGGCCACCGCTCCGGCAGCGTCGTCCGGGCCGGCCCAGCGCCATTCGTCGACCGAGCCGACCTCGGCGTCGGTGCGGACGGTGGCGATGTGGCGGAACAGCAGAGCCAGGTCGAACTCGTCGCGCAATGCGGCGTTCAGCTTTGCCGCCCCTCGAACGCCGGCGTCCCAGGTGAGCGGGTCGTCCGGGATGTTCTCCAGGTGGCCCCAGCGATCCAGCAGGGCGGCTGCCGACTTCGTGCCCCAGCCGGTCACGCCGGGAAAGCCGTCTGCCGTGTCGCCGACGAGAGCCAGCAGATCCGGCACCGACTTCGGCAGCACACCGAGACGGGCACGCACGCCGGCAGCGTCGAACCACTTGTCCTGACGGCGGTCCCATTGCCAGACCTTGCCGCCGACGCATTGGCCAAGGTCCTTGTCGGGGGTACAGATGACCGCCCGCTCGACGCGGTCGTCGGCCGCCGCGGTGAGAGCACCCGCAGCCAGCGCGTCGTCCGCCTCCTGCTCGACCATCGCCCACACGGTGAAGCCGAACGCCCGTAGCGCGTCCTCCACGATCGGGAACTGGGCCTTCAGCTGGGGGTCGACGCCGGAGCCATTCTTGTACGTGGGCCACAGGTCGTTGCGGAAGGACTCGATGACGTGGTCGGTGGCGACGGCGACGTGTGTCGCGCCCTGTTCGAGCAGCGCCAGGCACGAGGAGACGACGCCTCTGGTGGCGCCGGAGAGCGGGTCCTTGTTGTTCGGGGCGTAGTGGTAGCGGAACAGTTCGTAGGTGCCGTCGACCAGGTGGACCTGCATGCGTCGAGCCTGTCATACCGGGCCGGTGGCGCCGTTATGGTTGCCGGGTGGGCGACCAGAGCCGGGTGTGCCTTGTCACGGGAGCCGGGCGCGGCATCGGTTCGGCCGTCGCCCGCCGGCTGTCCGAGCGGGGTCACCGGGTCGCGCTCTGCGCGCGCAACGGCGACCAGCTCACGGCCGTCGCAGATGCGCTGCCGGGCGAGTCGCTCGTGCTGCCGCTCGACCTGCTCGCCGAGGGTGCGGTCGACCGTCTGTTCGCATCGGTGGAGGACGCGTGGGGGCCGGTCGAGATCCTGGTCGCGAACGCCGGCGCCGGGTCGTCATCACCCATCCCGCGGATCACCGACGCCGACTGGCAGCACATGCTCGACCTGAACCTCACCACGCCGTTCCGATGCGTTCGCCGCGCGCTGCCCGCGATGACGCAGGCCGGCTGGGGACGCATCGTGGTGCTGGCCTCCGTCGCCGCCAAGCGGGGTGAGCCGTACCTCGCCGCGTACACCGCCTCCAAGCACGGCGTCCTGGGCCTGGTTCGAGCGGCCGCGGCAGAGGCGGCGCGAACCGGCGTGACGGTGAACGCGGTCTGCCCCTCCTACGTCGACACCCCGATGACCGACCGCAGCGTCGAGAACATCGTCGCCATAACGGGCCGCAGCGCGGACGAGGCGAGGGCGATCCTCGCCGCCAAGCAGCCGATCGGCCGGCTGATCACCGTCGACGAGGTCGCCGACGCCGTCGAGTTCTGCGTCGGCAACGCGGCCGTCTCCGGGCAGGGCATCGACGTCGACGGCGGGGCGGTGCAGTCGTGACGGATTCGGCCGACGGCCCTCCCGAGATGCCGGCCGGCATCGCGCACGACGTCATCAATCCGTCGGCATTGGCAAAGCCGTCCGGGTTCAGTCACGCCGTCGTGTCCCACGGCGGCCGGGCAGTATGGCTTGCCGGACAGACGGCGCTCGACGCCGGCGGTACGGTCGTCGGCGCAGGTGACTTGGTCGCTCAGTACGACCGCGCGTTGCGGAACCTGCTCACGGCGCTCGACGATGCGGGCGGGCGGCCCGAGCATCTCGTGTCCATGACGACGTACATCCTGGACATCGACGACTACCGCGCGCATGCGCGTGACCTCGGACGGGTCTGGATGTCCCTGATGGGAAGCCACTTCCCGGCCATGGCGGCGGTCGGAGTCACCCGGTTGTGGGATCGGGAGGCGCTGGTAGAGGTCCAGGGCATAGCGGTGCTACCGGGGTGAGGGTCACACGCTGCGGACGACGGCCACGTAGTCGTGAGCCGCGTCGGCCAGCCGGTCGCGCAGCGCAAAGAAGACGTCGGCTGCCTCCTGACCGGGCCAGCCCGCCGGGAGCAGCTCCGATGGCAGCCCGGGATCGAGATAGGGCAGGCGCCGCCACGCCGTCAGCGTATGGACGTAGTCGGCGAAGGCCCGCTCGGCGTCGGTTCGGCGCCGAGCCCGCCACGACCTGAGCACGGGCCGCCAGCGCTCGACGTAGGCGGTGTACGACGCCTGCAACAGGTCGACGTCCCACCAGCGGGACACGTGCGCGCGCAGCTCCTCGACGTCGAGGTGGCGCGCGGCGAACAGGTCGACGTAGTGGCTGAGCTCGAGTCGCGCCAGCACGTCCCGGGTCTCGTCGGCCAGGTGCACGGGTGCGATCCAGACCCCTGGGGCGACATTGCCGAAGCCGAGCCACGACAAGCGCGAGCGCAGTGTGTGCCGTCGCGCGCGCTCGGTCTCGGGCACGCTGAACACCGCGAGCACCCAGCCGTCGTCCACAGTGGCGTTCGCCGTGGTGAAGATGCGCCGGTCGCCCTCCGCCAGGATCGTCCGAGCCCGATCGGAGAGGCCGTATCCGGCCGCGCCGTCGACCCGCTCGGCGACCAGGATGCCGCGCCGCTTGAGCCTCGACGTGGACGACCGGACGGCAGCCTCGTCGACCCCGGCCGCGGCCATCAGCCGGATCAGGGCCGCCACCGACAGCCAGCCGCCCGCCTCCCGCGCGTACGCGCCGTAGATCGTGACGATCAACGACCGCGGCTGCACCGGCCGGGCCGCGGGCTCGCCCGGAGGACCGAGGACATGCGACTCCTCGGGTCGACTGGACATCCGCTGCCCATGCACGGTCGTCACGATAGCGACATACTTCCGGCGTCGCCTGGAAGCGGACCGAGGACCAGACCAGCGGCCAGACTCCACCCACTGCACAGCAGATTCACAGACGGCTTTCAGGCGGATCACAGCCTGCACGGTCAGGCTGACCACCGTGAACGAGGACGCGAGTCAAACGCTGCACCGTCCCGACGGGACGCCGGTGCGCGTCCTCGTGGTCGACGACCAGGCGACGCTGACCGATCTGCTGGGGCTGGCGTTGCGTTACGAGGGATGGGAGGTCGGTGCGGCCTCCGACGGGATGTCGGCGGTCGGGCTCGCTCGGACCTTCCGACCGGACGCGGTGGTGCTCGACATGATGCTCCCCGACCTCGACGGGCTCGAGGTGATGCGCAGGATGCGCGCCGACGCTCCCGAGGTCCCCGTGCTCTTCCTCACCGCGAAGGACGCGGTCGAGGACCGGATCGCCGGCCTGACCGCCGGCGGGGACGACTACGTGACCAAGCCGTTCAGTCTCGAGGAGGTCATCGCCCGGCTGCGTGCCCTGATGCGACGCAGCGGTGTCGGCACGTCCCGGGGCGGGCCCGTTCTCACGGTCGGCGATCTCACGCTCGAGGAGGACAGCCGCGAGGTCCGTCGAGACGGCATGCTCATCACGCTCACCGCGACCGAGTTCGAGCTGCTGCGCTATCTCATGCGCAACCCGCGGCGGGTGCTGAGCAAGGCGCAGATCCTGGATCGGGTCTGGAACTACGACTTCGGCGGAGAGGCCAACGTCGTCGAGCTCTACATCTCCTACCTCCGGAAGAAGATCGACGCCGGCAGGCAGCCGATGATCCACACCATGCGCGGCGCCGGGTACGTGCTCAAGCCCGCCGGGTAGCGGTGATCACCCCTGCCCGCTGGTCCCTGCGGGCCCGCCTGATCGCCGTCCTGGTGCTCCTCCTCGCCGTGGTCGGCACGGCGGTGGGCGTGGTGACTGAGCTCGCGCTGCAGCGCACGCTCGTGGACCAGGTCGACGACCAGCTCGCGGCCGCCGCGGCGCGCTCTGCAGGTGCGTGGAACCGGCCTTCGCCGGGATGCGGGCACGACGGCCCGGACTCCCTGCTCCCGCCCGGCCAGGCAGCCGGCACGCTCGGCGCGTGCCTGGACGACGGCCGGGTCGTCGAGGCGGTGGTCCTCGACCAGACAGGTGGCCGACAGTCGGTGCCGTCCTCGTACGACTCGACGCTCGCCGGCCTCGCGGCATCCGGCGACCCGAGCACGCATTCACTGGGCGAGCTCGGGGACTATCGACTGGTCGCGAACGCGACACCCGGCGGCGAAGTGATCGTGACCGGTCTTCCGATGGCGGAGATCCAGTCGACACTACTCGGCCAGGCGGCCGTCACGGCCGCCGTGGTCGTTCTGGCCTTGCTTGCTGCCGGACTCGCGGGAGCGGTGATCATCCGACGCGCTCTGCGTCCGCTGCACCGGGTTGCGGCCACGGCGGACCAGGTCGCCCAGCTCCCGCTGGATCGCGGCGAGGTCGCGCTGGCGGTGCGAGTGCCGTCCGCCGACACCGATCCACGCACCGAGGTGGGCCGTGTCGGCGCCGCCCTGAACACCATGCTG
>JBKPCP010000123.1:0-20609 GCA_046727475.1 Actinomycetota bacterium
GCAGCGGGAGCCAGTCGAGCACGGCGCGAGCGTGGTCGCGCAGCGGCCTGCCGAGCCGGGCCGCGACGATGCCGACGAGAATCCAACCGGTCTGCCCGATCCGGTCGACCGGAACGCCGACCCGCACGATGTAGACCACCAGGACGAGCACGTACACGGCGAGGGCGACGCGGTGCAACGGCCATCCCCATCGCGTGATCGTTCGGCCAGTCACTTGCGAGGGCGTCTCGTCGATCGCTCGCTCGCGCGTCGCCTCGCTCATCTACGCCTCGAAGTGGTCCGGGTCGGGCTCACGGACCACCTCCGCACCCAGCGCGTTCAGCTGGCCGACGAAGTCCGGGTAACCACGGTCGATGTGGTGGACGCCCGAGACCAGCGTCTCCCCCTCGGCCACCAGCCCGGCGAGCACCAGACCCGCACCGGCGCGGATGTCCGCGGCCACGACCGGCGCCGCCGACAGGGTGGGCCGGCCGCGCGCCACGGCATGGTGCCCGTCCGTGCGGACGTCGGCACCGAGGCGGGCCAGCTCGTTGACGAACATGAACCGGGCCTCGTAGACGTTCTCGGTCACCATCGCGGTGCCCATGGCCACCGCGTTGAGCGCGACCACCATCGGCTGCAGGTCGGTCGGGAAGCCGGGGTAGGGCAAGGTCACGACATCCACGGCGGCGGGCCGGTCGGCCATCGCGACGCGGAGTCCCTCGTCGGCGGTGTCCACCGTGGCTCCGGCGTAGGACAGCTTGTCCAGGACGATCTCGAGGTGGTCTGCCCGACCGTTCGCCACCGTGACGTCGCCGCGTGTCATGACCGCCGCGATCGCCCAGGTACCCGCAACGATCCGATCCGGGACCGTGGTGTGTTCGGCCGGGCTCAGGCCCTGAACTCCCTCGATGCGGAGCGTGGACGAACCGATCCCGTCGATCTTGGCACCCATCCGCACCAGCATGCGGCAGATGTCGACGATCTCCGGCTCCCGTGCGACGTTGTCGATGACCGTTGTGCCCTGCGCCAGGGTCGCCGCCATGAGCAGGTTCTCGGTGGCGCCGACGCTGGGAAAGTCGAGCCAGATGTTGGCGCCGGCGAGGCCATTCGGGGCACGGGCCACTACCAGGCCATGCACGACGGAGACATCGGCGCCGAGCTTTTCCAGCCCGGCGAGGTGCATCCCGAGGCCTCGCGACCCGATCGCGTCGCCTCCGGGCAGCGCCACGTCGGCGGCTCCACGGCGAGCCAACAGCGGTCCCAGGACACATATAGACGCCCGCAACCGTCGGACGAGGCTGTAGGGCGCCGAATGACCGATCGCCTCGGGCACGTCGACCGTGACCGTGCCACCGTCACGCCGGACGTCGGCCCCGAGCCATCTCAGCACGCCGGACATGTACTCGACGTCGGTGATCGGGGGTACGTCGTGCAGGACGGTGGAACCTTCGGCCAGAAGCGATGCGGCCATGAGTTTGAGCGCACTGTTCTTCGCGCCTGCCACCCGAACCTCACCGCGAAGCGACGCACCGCCGATCACGCGGAGCCGTTCCATCGCAGAATCCTCCCACGTGCCTTCTACGCCCACGCCCGGACGCTGCAGGCGTCATTTGTCGTCCGCTCTGCCACCTATGCGACGAGATGGCCACCCGGAGGAGCCGCTTCCAACCAGGACAGGAACGCCATCGACGCCGCCTCGGTCATGGACACGTCGAGTGGCCTGCTCGCGACCTCGCAGGTGAAGATCATGTGCCCGGCCGGAAGATCGTACGCTTCCTCGGCATCGGGCTCGCGGCGTCCGAGCACGGCGAGCTCGGGCCGGCGCAGCAGCTGTTTCGGCCGGCCTCCGAAGCTGAAAGTGCGGAACCACTCGAGGTCGTCACCGCGGTAGCGGCCCACGCCGAAGACCCAGCCGCCACCCCATCCGGAGCCGCCGAGACGCAGGCACATGTCGAACCCACCCTCCCGCTGGAGCAGGTTACGACGAACGAAAAGGCCGAGCAGGGCAAGCACGATGAACAGTGCCAGCGCAGCGACGATGAGAGCCACCCACTCGAGCAGCGCCATCGACCCTGTCCTCCCGTGCCGGCTCCGTCAGCGGGATTCGGCCGCCCGAAGTCTTGTCTCCGCCCTGCGAGTGGCCTCAGGATCGTCACTGGCCTCGGCAAGGGCGGCCTCGGCCCGCTCGAGGTCGATCTCGTCGGCGAGCTCGGCCACCTCGGCCAGGATCGTGACGACGTCGTCGGCGACGGATAGGAACCCGCCGTGGACGGCGGCGCTGACGACTTCGGCGTCGGGCGTGCGGATCGTGACCGGACCCGTGACCAGCAGGCCGAGCAAGGGCTGGTGGCCGGGCATGATCCCGATGTCCCCCTCCGTCGTCCTGGTGATCACGATCGAGGCCTGCCCGGACCACACCCTGCGATCGGCCGCGACCAGCTCGACCTGCAGTTCGCCTGCCAACCCCGTGCTCCTTTGCAAATCAACTTACGAATCCGCGACCGCGCGCCGCTGAGAATACCCGTGCACTGACAAGCAACGTGGCACGACCCGACCAAGTGCGCACTTTTCGAGTCCGCGGCACGTGATCGATCGGTCACGGGCGAGGCTGAGCTCAGGCGGCCAGCTTGGACGCCTTCTCCTCGGCCGTCTCGATGTTCCCCACCATGTGGAACGCCTGCTCCGGCAGGTGGTCGTACTCGCCTTTGCAGATCCCGTCGAAGGACTCCAGCGTCTCCGAGAGCGGCACGAACACGCCAGGCTGCCCGGTGAAGGCCTCGGCGGCGAACATGTTCTGCGACAGGAACCGCTGCAGCCGGCGCGCGCGGTTCACGGTGATCTTGTCCTCTTCGGACAGCTCGTCGATGCCGAGGATCGCGATGATGTCCTGCAGGTCCTTGTACCGCTGCAGGATCTCCTTCACCCGCTGAGCGATCCGGTAGTGCTCCTCGCCGATGTAGAGCGGGTCGAGGATCCGGCTCGACGAGTCCAGTGGGTCGACAGCCGGGTAGATGCCCAGCTGGGAGATGGGTCGCGAGAGCACCGTGCGGGCGTCGAGGTGGGCGAACGCCGTGTGCGGAGCCGGGTCGGTGATGTCGTCCGCGGGTACGAAGATCGCCTGCATGGACGTGATCGAGTGGCCGCGCGTCGAGGTGATCCGCTCCTGCAGCTCACCCATCTCGTCGGCCAGCGTCGGCTGATAACCCACGGCCGACGGCATCCGGCCGAGCAGCGTCGAGACCTCGGAACCCGCCTGGGTGAACCGGAAGATGTTGTCGATGAACAGCAGCACGTCCTGCTTCTGCACGTCGCGGAAGTACTCGGCCATGGTCAGCGCGGAGAGCGCCACCCGCATCCGGGTGCCCGGCGGCTCGTCCATCTGGCCGAACACCAGCGCGGTGTCCTTGAGGACGTTCGCCTCCTGCATCTCGACCCACAGGTCGTTGCCTTCACGGGTGCGTTCACCGACCCCGGCGAACACCGAGGTGCCTCCGAAGTTGCGGGCGACGCGCGTGATCATTTCCTGGATCAGCACCGTCTTGCCCACGCCCGCCCCTCCGAACAGGCCGATCTTGCCCCCCTGGATGTACGGCGTAAGCAGGTCGATGACCTTGATGCCGGTCTCCATCATCTGGGTGCTGCCTTCGAGCTGGTCGAAGGCCGGCGGCTTGCGGTGGATCGGCCAGCGCTCGGTCAGATCGAGCTTCGCCTCGTCGATGTCCAACGGCTTGCCGAGCGCGTTGAAGACGTGGCCCTTTACGACGTCGCCGACCGGCACCGAGATCGACGCCCCGGTGTCGCGCACCGGTGCGCCGCGCACCAGCCCGTCGGTCGGCTGCATCGAGATCGCCTTCACCAAACCGTCGCCGATGTGCTGCTCGACCTCGAACGTCAACGTTCGGTTGCCGCCGGCCTCCTCGGGAAGCTCGACGTCCGTCTCGAGCGCGTTGTAGATCTCCGGCATCTGGTCGGCCGCGAACTCGACCACGACGACCGGGCCGATGATCTGGGCGACGTGGCCGACGGCGCGCGGCTGCGGCGCTTCCTCGGCGGTGGTGGGCTGCGTGGTCGTCGTCATCATTCACTCCCCGCGGCAGCGACGGCGAGCGCATCCGCGCCGCCGACGATTTCGCTGATTTCCTGGGTGATCTCGGCTTGGCGGGCCTGGTTGGCCTGCTGGGTGTACATCTGCTGGAGCTCGTTGGCGTTGTCCGTCGCCGACTTCATTGCCCGGCGGCGGGCGGCGTGTTCGGCCGCCGCGGCGTCCAGCAGCGCCGTGAACACCAGGTTGCCCGCATACTGCGGCAGCAACGTGTCGAGCACGTCGTCGGGCGAGGGCTCGAAGTCGTACAACGGCGGGATCTCGTCACTGCTGCCCTCGGCGGCGGCGTCGGAGGACGTGCCGGTGACCCCTTCGTCGGTCCGGACGGCGCCCGCCTCGACGCGGTGGAGCGGCTCGGGGACGTCCTCGACGACGATCGGGAACAGCCGCCGCGCCCGGACCTCCTGGGTGACCATGTTGACGAAGTGCGTCGAGACGATGTGGATCTCGTCGACGCCGCCCTCGTCGGTCGGGGTGTTGATGGCGGCGAGCAGGTCGTCGGCGATCTTACGTGCATCTGGGTAGCTCGGCAGGCCGGTGAAGCCGGTGTACTCGCCGGCCATCTCCCGCCCACGGAACCTGAACCAGGTCACCCCCTTCTGGCCGACGACGTACGGAACCACCTCCTGGCCCTGCTCGACCAGCAGGCCGGACAGTGCCTCGGTCTGCCGTATGACGTTCGCCGAATAGGCGCCGGCGAAGCCGCGGTCGCTGGTCACCACGAGCACCGCCGAACGGCGCGGCTCACCGACTCCCTCGAGCAGAGGGTTGTCGAGCCGTGCGTTCGTGGCGGCCGCCTCGAGGGCGGACACGAGGGCCCGCGTGTACGGCCGGGCCGCCTCGGCCCGCTGCTGGGCCCTGATGATCCGCGAAGCGGCGATCAGCTCCTGCGCACGGGTGATCTTCTTCGTCGACTCGACGGAGCGGATGCGCCGCCGGAGAACACGCAGCTCGGCTCCCATGTGCTAGCGACCTCCGCTCAATCTTGTCGTGGTGGTCATCGTCACGCGGCCGGCTCGCCACTGCCGGCGTCGGGAGCGGCCACCTTGCGGACGTCCGCCTCGGTGCGGGTGCGGCGGCGGATCTTGGTCAGGTCCTCCTCGCCCTCCCCCATCGCCTCGACCGGCTCGTCCTTGACCAGCGGCTGCCCCGATGCGGTGACGAACTGCTGTTTGAAGGAATCGACGGCCTGCTCCAGCGTCGCGCTGTTCTCGTCGGAGAGTTCGCCGGTGGTCGTGACCGAATCCAGCAGATCGCCGTGCTCGCGGCTGACGTAGTCGAGGAACTCGGCCTCGAACCGGCGGATGTCCTCGACCGGCACGTCGTCGAGCCGACCCGTCGTACCCGCCCAGATCGACACGACCTGCTTGGCCACCGGCACCGGGGCACCCTGGCCCTGCTTGAGCAGCTCGACCAGGCGGGCGCCGCGCTCGAGCTGGGCCCGGCTGGCGGCGTCGAGGTCGGAGGCGAACGCCGCGAACGCCTTGAGGTCGTCGTACTGCGCCAGGTCGAGCTTCATCGACCCCGACACCTTCTTCATGGCCTTGACCTGCGCCGCGCCGCCGACCCGCGAGACCGACAGGCCGACATTGATGGCCGGCCGGACGCCCTGGTTGAACAGGTCCGCCTCGAGGTAACACTGGCCGTCGGTGATCGAGATGACGTTGGTCGGGATGAAGGCAGAGACGTCGTTGGCCTTCGTCTCGATGATCGGCAGCCCGGTCATCGAGCCGGAGCCCAGCTCGTCATTGAGCTTGGCGCAGCGCTCGAGGAGCCGCGAATGCAGGTAGAACACGTCGCCCGGGTATGCCTCGCGGCCCGGTGGGCGACGAAGCAACAGCGACACGGCGCGGTATGCCTCGGCCTGTTTGGTGAGGTCGTCGAACACGATCAGGACGTGGTAGCCCTGGTACATCCAGTGCTGACCGAGCGCCGAGCCGGTGTACGGCGAGAGGTACTTGAAGCCGGCAGGGTCCGACGCCGGCGCCGCGACGATCGTCGTGTACTCCAGTGCGCCGGCCGTTTCGAGCTGGTCGCGCACCGCGGCGATCGTCGAGCCCTTCTGACCGGTCGCGACGTAGATGCAGCGGACCTGCTTGGACTTGTCGCCGGTCTTCCAGTTGTCGACCTGGTTGAGAATCGTATCGACGGCGACTGTTGTCTTACCGGTCTGCCGGTCACCGAGGATGAGCTGGCGTTGCCCGCGTCCGATCGGAGTCATCGCGTCGATCGCCTTGATGCCGGTCTGCAGCGGCTCGCTCACTCCCTGCCGCTGGACCACGGACGGTGCCTGCAGCTCGAGCGCACGGCGGCCTTCGGCCTCGATCTCGCCGCGACCGTCGAGTGGCTGGCCCAGCGGGTCGATGACCCGGCCGAGGAAGCCGTCGCCCACCGGGACGGAGAGGACCTCTCCGGTCCGCCGGACCGGCTGACCCTCCTCGATGCCAGCAAACTCACCGAGGACGACCACGCCGATCTCCGTGACGTCGAGGTTCAGCGCCAGGCCCAGGGTGCCGTCCTCGAACTCCAGCAGCTCGTTGGCCATCGCCGAGGGGAGCCCTTCGACGCGCGCGATCCCGTCGCCGGCAATACCCACGCGACCGACCTCTTCGCGGGCAGCGGCCGCCGGCTCGTACGACTTCACGAAGGCGTCGAGGGCCTCGCGGATCTCGTCGGGACGGATTGTCAATTCCGTCATGGTTACTCCCTGCTCTCTGCTCTCGGGTATGGGTTCAGCCACCGGCCAGCCGGCGCTGGACGTCGGCCAGGCGGGCGCGGACGGTTCCGTCGACCACGTCGTCGCCGATCTCGACCTTGATGCCGCCGACCAGGTCGGGCTCGACGACCACGTTGAGCCGGACCGGACCGCCGGCCTGGGCGGTCAGCGCCTGCTCGAGCCGTTCACGGTTCTCAGCGCTCAGCGGCGCCGCCACCCTGACCAGGGCCACTCGCCGGGCCCGCCGGGCAGCGGCCAGCTCGCCGACGCGGTCGAATGCCGCCTCCAATGTGCGGTTTCGCCGGGCCAGGACGACGTGTTCGACCAGCCGGATGGTCTCGGGTGCAGCCTTGTCGGACAGCAATCTGCGCACCAGGTCGCGCCGGGCCGGCGCGGGTGCTGCCTGGTCCAGCAGGGCTGAGCGCAATGCGGGATTGCCCTGGACGACCTGGCCGAACCGGAACAGCTCGTCCTCGACGTCGTCGAGACGGCCTCCGGCCTCGGCCGCCGCGAGGTGGGCGACGACGCCGGACTCCTCCACGGCCACCATCAGGTCACCGGGACCCGCCCATCGCTCCCGGACGGCGGCACCGGCCAGCTCCGCGGCGGTCGGGTCGAGCCTGTCACCTACCAGCGTCTGGACCAGTGCGGCCCTGTCCTCCGCGCTCCGGCCCGGGTCGGTGAGCGCACGGCGTACGGCGGGCTGCTCGCGGAGCAACCCGGCGAAGGCGAACAGGGAGTCGCCGATCGTGGCTGCCGCGCCGCTGTCGTGGCCGACTGCGGCGTCGACCCGTTCGCCGAACGCCGCATAGGCATGCTGGCTCGAGCCCTGCATCAGCCCTCCTGGCCCGCCTGTTGGCTCGGGCCGACACCGTCGCCACTGGCCTCCAGCTCTGCCAGGAATCGTTCGACGACCCGCTGCGAGCGGGCGTCGTCCTCCAGAGACTCACCGACGACACGCTCGGCCAGCCGGGTGGCGATGGTGCCGACCTCGGCCCGCAACGAGCGGACGACCTGCTCGCGCTCGGCCGCCATCTGTGCATGCGCGCGCTCCGTGATGCGCTCCGCCTCCGCCTGCGCGGACTCGCGCATCTCGGCCAGGATCGCCGCACCTTGGGCCTTGGCATCCTCCCGGATCCGGGCCGCCTCCCCGCGGGCTTCGGCGAGCTGTGCGCGGTACCGCTCCAGCGCACGCTGAGCTTCGGCCTGGGCCTCCTCGGCCCGTTTGATGCCGCCCTCGATCGCCGAGCTGCGCTCGGCGTACGTCTTCTCGAAGATAGGGAAGACGTATGTCCGCAGGACGTAGAAGAGCAACCCGAAGGCGACCAGTCCGACGATCAGCTCGGACAGGTGGGGCAGGAGCGGGCTCGGCTCCTCCGCCTCGGCGGCGGCGGTGAGCACGGCAATGGGACCCGTCAACATGGACATTGGCTAGAGCGCGAACGCGAGGCCGATACCGATGATCGCGAGTGCCTCGGCGAGCGCGAAGCCCAGGATCGCGATGCCCTGCAGCACGCTGCGGGCCTCCGGCTGGCGGGCCACACCACTGATGTAGGCGGCGAAGATCAGGCCGATGCCCACACCCGGGCCAATGGCCGCGAGGCCGTACCCGACCATGTTGAGGGAGCCTTCCATCTTTCTTCCTTTCCTGGATGGGTCGTGCTCAATGCTCGTAGGTCAGAGCGCCGCCGATGTAGATGGCGGAGAGCAGGGTGAAGACGTAGGCCTGCAGGAGCTGAATGAAGCCTTCGAAGAAGGTCATGACGACGGCGAAGACCATGGATATGCCGCCGGCCGCGAAGCCGACCACGCCCTGCGTCTCGAACAGCAGGTATTCCCCGCCCAGGATGCACAGCAGAAGAACGAGGTGACCAGCGAACATGTTGAAGGTGAGACGGAGGGTGAGCGTGATCGGCCGGAAGATCACCGTCGACATGAACTCGATCGGCGAGAGCAGCGGGTAGATCGCCTTGGGCACGCCGGGCGGGAACATCATGTTCTTGAAATAGCCGCCGAAGCCCTGCCTCTTGATGCCCACGTAGTTGAAGATGACCCACGAAATGACCGCGAGGAAGAGCGGGATCGCGATCTGCGACGTAGCCGGGAACTGCAGGACTGGAATGATTCCCGCGATGTTGAGCACCGCGATGAAGAAGAAGAGCGTGGCCAGGTACGGGACGAATTTGATGCCCTCTCGGCCGATCGCGTCGGCGGCGATCTGGTTGCGCACGAAGCCGTAGGCGCTCTCGCCGGCGAACTGCAGCTTGCCGGGAACAAGGCTGCCGCGTCGCGACGCGTAGTAGAAGAACAGTCCCACCGCCAGGGTGCCCAGCATGATGATCAACATCGGCTTCGTGAAGAACGTCCCCTCGCCGAACAGCTCCGGGTAGTCGAAGTCGCGAGGCCCCGGTGCGTGGAACTCCTCCGGTGCCTCGGCGGCGAGCAACCTGTCGCTCACGGCGTCCTTTCCTTCGGCAGGCAGATGCCGGGTCCAAACGGGGGCGGGATCAGGCCCTACCGTATCTGACCCAGACCAGGTAGAGCGCAGCGCCCATCCCCAGCAGGATGCCGAGCATGAGGAAGATCCGGTTGTCCAGCCACTCGGCGACGAGCCACCCCAAACCGCCCCAAACGAACACGCCGGCCATCATCAGGCTGACGGCGTTCCATGCGCCGGCCTGTTCCCGGCGGGAGTCGTCGGACGGGTCCGGAGTCATGGTTCGGCCGAGTGTACTGGTGGCGACCGGGCCACGCTCGTTGCTCGTTTGCAGGGCCTCGACCTGCTGATTCGTGCTACGACGTCCGCACGACCACGGCGACGTGCACCGCTGTCCAGGTCAGGGCGCAGGCGATGAGGGTTACCCCCAGCCAGCGGCCGTCGAGTGACTCGCTGCGCGCAGCCAGCCGCAGCACCAGCACGATCAGGGCGATCCGCAACGTGTACGTGAGCAACAGCACACCCAGGCCGACGCCGACTTTCGCCTCGAGCGCGCGGGTGACATAGAGCGGCACCAGCCCGCTCCACAAGAACGCGACGACCAGCAGGGTCGCCAGCAGTCCGCTGACCAGCCCCTCAGGGCCAGCCACCACCCAGGCCACCGCCGAGCAGAGCAGACCTGCGGCAAGCGTCGCGCGCCGGGCGAACACGTGCGCCGGAGTCGGCCGGCGGGTCCGCGGGGCTGTGCGCTGGGTGCCGCCCATCAGAGCTTGCGACCCAGCAGCGCACGCGGTCGGCCCGTGGTCACCATCACCATCACGGCGAGGACGAGAGCGACGCCGGCAACGGTCGTCCAGCCTCCGACCATGCCGACCACGACCAGGCCGAATGCGACCAGCGCCGCCCAGATCCACATGATCAGCACAGCTCTGCGGTGTGAGTGGCCGATCTCCAACAGCCGGTGATGGAGGTGCTGCTTGTCCGGTGCGAACGGAGACCGACCGGCCCGGGTCCTGCGGGCTACGGCCATCAGCAGGTCGGCGAAGGGCAGCGCGATGATCGCCAATGGCAGGAGCAGAGGAAGCAACGCCGGCAGCAGCGCTACGCCCTCTGCCTGCACCGGAAACGTGCCGGTGAGGCTCACCGAACCGGCGGCGAGGAGCAGACCGATGAGCATCGAACCGGAGTCGCCCATGAAGATCCGCGCCGGATTGACGTTGTGCGGCAGGAACCCGAGGCACATGCCGAACAGGATCGCGGTCACCAGTGCCGGGGTCGTCAGGCGCGAGAACCCACCTTCGACGGCCAGCAGGTAGGCATAGGCGAAGAAGGCCGCAGCTCCGATGCCGACCACTCCGGCGGCCAGGCCGTCCAGGCCGTCGACGAAATTCACGGCGTTCGCGGTCCCCACCACCAAGAGGATGGTCAGCAGCGCACCCTGAGTCTGGTCGAACGAGAGGTAGCCCCCCGAGGGCAGAGGCAACGAGATGAGCTGCACCCCCTCGACCACCAGCAGCCCAGCCGCCAGCAGCTGCCCGGCAAACTTTGCGAGCGCCGACAGTCCCCAGATGTCGTCCGCCACCCCGACCAGGCAGATCACCGCCGCGGCCAGGACGAGGGCGCGTGCGTCGGTCGACTCCTCGAACACCCGCGACATCGCGGGCAGATAGCTGGCAACGAGCATGCCGGCGAGCAGGCCGCCGAGCATCGCCAGCCCACCCAGTCGGGGAACCGGGTCACGGTGCACGTCGCGGTCGCGCGTTGGAGGCACGGCGCCGACGCGGTGCGCGATCCGGCCGGTCAGCGCGACCAGCAGGTACGTTGCGCCCGCCGCGACGAGCAGGGTGAGCAGGTATTCACGCACCTGGTGTTCCTATGGGGTTGGGCCGACCGAGGGCTCTAGCTGCGCGGGTAGGCGGGGTGCTTCGCGACCAGCCCCGACACCGCCGCGGCAATCTCGGCGGCCGCCGTGCCGTCCTCGTCGCGGACCGCGCGCGAGATCAGCGACGCCACCTCCTTCATGTCGACCTCGGTCATGCCTTGGGTGGTGACCGACGGCGTGCCGACCCGGATGCCGGACCCGGTCATCGGCGGCTGCGGGTCGAACGGGATGGCGTTCTTGTTCAAGGTGATCCGTGCGGCGTCGCAACGAAGCTCGGCCTGCGCACCTGTGACCCCGACCGGACGCAGGTCGATCAGCGCAAGATGCGTGTCGGTGCCGCCCGAGACGGGGCGCATACCCTCGGCCGCCAGGCCGTCCGCCAGCGCCTGCGCGTTGGCGATGACCTGCCGCGCGTAGCTCTGGTAGGACGGCTGTAGTGCTTCGCGAAGCGCTACGGCCTTGGCCGCGACAGCGTGCATCAGTGGTCCGCCCTGGCTGAACGGGAACACGGCCTTGTCGATCTTCTTTGCGTGCTCCTCCTTGCATACGATCATGCCGCCCCGCGGGCCGCGCAAGACCTTGTGCGTGGTGAACGTGACGACGTCGGCGTACGGCACCGGGCTCGGGATGGCCTTCCCGGCCACCAGGCCGATGAAGTGCGCGGCGTCGACCACGAGAATGGCGCCGACCTCGTCGGCGATCTGCCGGAAGGATTCGAAGTCGATCAGCCGAGGGTAGGCCGTTGCGCCACAGATGATCATCTTGGGCCGGTGCTCGAGTGCCAGGTCGCGCACCTCGTCGAAGTCGATCAGCTCGGTCTGCTCGTCGACGCCGTACGACACGACGTTGAACCACTTTCCGGAGAAGTTGACCTTGGAGCCGTGCGTCAGGTGGCCGCCGTGGGGAAGCGACATGGCGAGCACGGTGTCACCGGGAACTGTGAACGCGGCGTAGGCGGCCAGGTTCGCGCTGGCGCCCGAATGCGGCTGGAGGTTGGCGTGCTCGGCTGCGAACAGCTCTTTCGCGCGCGCGATGCCGAGCTCCTCGGCCCGGTCCACCTCGGCACACCCCCCGTAGTAGCGCCGGCCCGGATAACCCTCGGCGTACTTGTTGGACAGCGTGGAGCCGAGGGCGGCGAGCACGGCGGGTGAGGTCAGGTTCTCGCTCGCGATGAGCTGGAGCCCGCCGCGCAGCCGGGCCAGCTCGTCGAGAACCACGCTGGCGATCTCGGGATCCTCCGACTGAAGCGCGGAGAAGTCCGGACCCCAGAACGGCACAGCGGCATCGGTCATGACGGAACTCCGGTGACAGGTGGGAGTGGGGGTGAGCCCACTCTACGGCGAGACCGCGGCGAGGGTCGTCTCCGGCACGACCTCCCTCAGCAGGTCGACCGAGACGGCGCCCACGCGAAGCACCCGGGGTGCGTCGCCGGTCACGTCGACGATCGTCGACGGAACCTCGTCATTCGTCGGATAGGAGTCGAGGTAGACGGCGACGGCGTCGCCGAGCTGGTCGCGTGCCTGCTCGCCGGACCGGGCCGGCGGCTGGCCGGACCGGTTGGCGCTGCTGACCGCCATCGGCCCGGTCTCCTGGAGCACCTCGATGGCGACCGGGTGAAGCGGCATGCGCACGGCGACCGTTCCGTCGGTGTCGCCAAGGTCCCAGCGCAGCGTTGGCTGCTGGCGGCAGACCACGGTCAGACCGCCGGGCCAGAACGCCTCGACGAGTTTGCCGACGACACCGCCCGACTGGGCCGACAGGCCCGCAAGAGTCGTCGGCGACCCCACCAGAACCGGCACCGGCAGGTCGCGCCCGCGGCCCTTGGCGGCGAGCAATGCGGCAACTGCATCCGAACTGAACGCGTCGCAGCCAATGCCGTAGACGGTGTCGGTCGGCAGCACCACGAGTTTGCCCTGGCGTACGGCTCTGATGGCCGCCGGGATGCCGCGGGCGCGCTGCGCATGGTCGTTGCAGTCGTACGTACGGCTCACGGGCGAAATCTAACGCGCGATGGCGGACCGGGAAGAGCCGCCGACGTCGGCGCGTCGGGCCGTGAGATATCTCGGCAGGCCGGCCAGGTCGGTATGGTCGGTGACGTCGAACCACCGGGCCGGGTCGGCGAAGACCGCAGGCGCTGCGACGCCCTGCACGTCGGCGTGCTCGGCGACCAGCAGGCCCCCGGGACGCAGCAGCCTGGCGGCATTGAGCTCGAGCACGCGAAGGGCGTCGAGCCCGTCGTCGCCGGACCACAACGCGGAGGCGGGGTCATGTGCTGTCACCTCGGGATCGCGGATGACAGCGCCCAGCGGGACGTACGGCGGGTTGGCCACGACGACGTCCACTCCGCCGTCCATGTCCGGCAGGCATCCGTCGACGTCGGCGTGATGGACGACGACGGCCGTGCCCGACGCATTGCGCCGCAGCCACGCCACGGCGTCGTCCTCGGATTCGACCGCATGCACGACCGCGGCGGGCACCTCGTGGGCCACCGAGATCGCGATGACACCGGAACCCGAGTACAGGTCGGCGACGACGGGACGGTCCAGCGTCCTGGCCGCCTCGATCGCCGCGCCAGCGGTCATTTCGGTTTCGGGCCGCGGCACGAACACGCCCGGCCCGACAGCGACCTCGACGTACCGGAACGCCGCCCTACCCGTCAGATGCTGCAGTGGTTCGCGCGCCGCCCGGCGCGCGACGAGCGCGTTGTACGCCGGGCGGTCGAGGGTCTCGTGGCGCATGAGGTCGCCACGACCCACGCCGAGAATGTGGGCTGCGAGTGCCTCCGCGTCGTGGCGAGGCGACGCCACCCCTGCCGCGGCCAGGATCTCGGTCGCTGCTGCGACGGCCTCGCCAACCCGGGAGGGTCCGCTCCTCACCCGGCCAGGTCGTCCCGTCCCCATGTCAGTCTCCGACGACGGCCAGGCGCTCGGCCGCGTCGGCGTCGATCAGCGCCTGGATCACGGCATCCAGGTCTCCGTCGAGTACGGCGTCGAGGTTGTACGCCTTGTAGCCGACGCGGTGGTCGGAGATGCGGTTCTCGGGGAAGTTGTACGTTCGCACGCGCTCTGACCTGTCGACGGTCCGGACCTGGCTGCGCCGCTCGGCCGACGCGGCGGCCTCGGCCTCCTCCTGGGCCGCTGCCAGCAGGCGGGCCCGCAGGATGCGCAGGGCCTGTTCCCTGTTCTGCAGTTGGCTCTTCTCGTTCTGGCAGGAGACGACGATCCCGGTCGGCAGGTGTGTGATCCGGACCGCGGAGTCGGTGGTGTTGACGCTCTGCCCACCAGGACCGGACGATCGGTAGACGTCGATCCGGAGGTCGTTGGGGTTGATCTCGATGTCCGTCTCGTCCTCCGCCTCGGGAAAGACCAGGACTCCTGCGGCCGAGGTGTGGATGCGTCCCTGACTCTCGGTGACCGGCACCCGCTGGACCCGGTGGACGCCGCCCTCGTACTTGAGCCGTGCGTATGGGGCAGTCCCGGGCTGCGGGGCGCCGCGGGCCTTGACCGCGACCGCGACGTCCTTGTAGCCGCCGAGGTCGGACTCCTCGGAGTCGAGGATCTCCGTACGCCAGCCCGCGCGCTCGGCGAACCGTAGATACATCCGCAGCAGGTCAGCGGCGAACAGCGCCGACTCCTGGCCGCCCTCACCGGCCTTGACCTCGAGAATCGCATCGCGGTCGTCGTTCGGGTCGCGAGGTACAAGCAGGGTGCGGAGCTGCGCTTCGAGCTCATCACGGCGAGCCGCCAGCTGCCCGGCTTCCACATCGAAGGCGGGGTCGTCACCGGCGAGCTCTCGCGCCGCACCGAGGTCGACCACGGTGCGGCGCCACTCCTCGTACACGCGGACAACCGCGCCCAGCTCCGCGTATCGCCGGCCGAGGCGTCGAGCCAGCGTGGTATCGGCGTGCACGGCAGGGTCGGCGAGGCGTCGCTCGAGCTCGGCGTGCTCGGCGACCATCTCCTCGACCCGGTCGAACACCCGACTCCCGTCCCTCGTACTCCGAATGATCACGTCACCTGCAACACAGAAACGGCGGGCACCGGCGGGGACATCCCCGCACCGGCGCCCGCCGAGAGAGCTACTTGGCGTCTGCCTTCTTCTTGCCATACCTCGACTCGAAGCGGGCGACCCGCCCACCGGTGTCGAGGATCTTCTGCTTGCCTGTGTAGAACGGGTGGCAGTTCGAGCACACGTCGGCATGGATGATGCCGTTCTTCGCGGTGCTGCGGGTGGTGAAGGTGTTGCCACAGGTACAGGTGACCGTGGTCTCCACGTACTCAGGGTGAATGCCGGGCTTCAACTGATCTCCTCGGGTCGCGTGGCGCCGGGTCGTCCGTGGAGCACAGACGTGAACCGGACCGACGTACGAGTGTGCCATCACTACGGCACGCAGCCCAAACACGCACGGGCCGGCCACTATTCCGAGCTGGGTTAATCGTCGGACTCGCGGGTGCCGCCCAGCGCCGGGGTCGTCTTCTGCACCTGCATCAGGAACTCGATGTTGCTCTTGGTGCTCTTGAGCTTGTCCAGGAGCAGCTCGATCGCCTGCTGCGGATCCAGTGCCGACAGCACCCGGCGAAGCTGCCACATGACGGCCAGCTCGTCGCGGGAGACCAGGATCTCCTCACGACGCGTGCCCGACGCGTCGACGTCGACGGCGGGGAAGATCCGCTTGTCGGCGAGGTCACGGCGCAGCCGCAGCTCCATGTTTCCGGTGCCCTTGAA
The DNA here is from genome assembly GCA_046727475.1 of Actinomycetota bacterium. Classification (GTDB taxonomy): domain Bacteria; phylum Actinomycetota; class Actinomycetes; order Jiangellales; family Jiangellaceae; genus DAIUDS01. The sequence continues at coordinate 15,845 of JBKPCP010000123.1, forward strand.
CTCCTCGAAGATGACCTCGTCCATGCGCGAGCCGGTTTCGACCAGCGCCGTGGCGATGATCGTCAGCGAGCCGCCGTGCTCGACGTTGCGAGCTGCGCCGAAGAAGCGCTTCGGCGGGTACAGGGCGCTGGAGTCGACGCCACCGGACAGGATCCGGCCGCTGGCCGGTGCCGCCAGGTTGTAGGCGCGACCCAGCCGGGTGATCGAGTCGAGCAGCACGACGACGTCGCCACCGAGCTCCACCAACCGCTTGGCGCGCTCGATGGCCAGCTCGGCGACCGTCGTGTGGTCGTCGGCCGGACGGTCGAAGGTCGAGGCGATGACCTCTCCCTTCACCGCGCGCTGCATGTCGGTGACCTCCTCGGGTCGCTCGTCGACGAGGACGACCATGAGGTGGGTCTCGGGGTTGTTGACCGTGATGGCGTTCGCCAGGGCTTGCAGGATCAGCGTCTTGCCCGCCTTCGACGGCGAGACGATCAGGCCTCGCTGGCCCTTGCCGATCGGCGCCACCAGGTCGATGACCCGAGTCGACACGATGCCCGGCTCGGTCTCCAGACGCAGGCGGTCCTGCGGATACAGCGGAGTCAGCTTCGAGAACTCCGGCCGGTGCTGCCCGGTCTCCGGGTCAGCCCCGTTGACCGTGTCGACGCGCACCAGCGCGTTGAACTTCTGCTGCTTCTCACCGTCGCGCGGCTGGCGCACGACGCCGGTCACGGCGTCACCCTTCCGCAGCCCATTGCGGCGGACCATCGCCAAGGAGACGTAGACGTCGTTCGGGCCGGGCAGGTAGCCCGAGGTCCGCACGAACGCGTAGTTGTCGAGGATGTCGAGGATTCCAGCCACCGGGATGAGCACGTCGTCCTCGGATACCTGGACCTCGTCCATCCGGTCACGTCCAGCAGTGCCACCGCCGCCACGGCGGTCACGGTCGCGGTTGCCGCCCCGACGGTCGCGACGCCTGCGGCGGTTGCGGTTGCGGTCGCCGTCCTCGTCGTCGTCGCGGGGCCCTCCCTGCTGAGAGCGTTCGTTCTGCCCGGGAGCACGGCGATCGGTGCTGCGCTCGTCCTGGTCGTCGCGGCGGTCCCGCTGGTCGCCACGGGCGGCACGGGCCTGCCCGTCGCGTTGCTCGCGACCACCACGGCCGGCGTCGCGCGCCGTGTCAGCCGAGTCCTGGCGGCCCGCGCCTACGGACTCGGCGTCGATCTGGGTTGCGGCGACGGCGGTCTCGCCATCGGCGGCCACCGGCGTGCGGGCGAAGGCAGCCGCAGTGTCGGCGCTCGCGGGCACTACGGCCGGAGCGTTCGCGACCGAACCGCCCTGGGCGGTGCGGATGGCGTCGACGAGCTGGCTCTTGCGCATGCGGCCGGTGCCGGTGATGCCCAGGCTGCCGGCCAGCTGCTGGAGCTCGGCCAGGACCATGCCGTCCAACCCGGACGAACGGCGGCGCCTCGGTTTGTCGGCGTCGCCGGAAGCAGGCTCCGGCATCGGCTCGGCGACTCCGTAGAGATCAATGTCAGTCACTCAGGGTCCTTCCCTGGACCGGCGCCGGCGAGAGTGCCGGCGCGTGGAACTCTCCGGGGCCGGGCCCCGGAGGTGTGAGGTGCACTCGGCGCTTGTCCAAGTGGTCGTCCCCCTTTGCACGGACGGACCGTGCACGGTGAGGCGGAATCCACGGTGTACTAGGGCGGGATCTACCCGCATCCAAGGGATTGGCGACCAGCCCAGGGGGCGTCGGTGCGATACCGAGAGTAACACGTGCGCTGTCGCGCCGCCCCTCCCGGTCTAGTCCGATCACGACCGCGTCGTGACCGTCGTCTCGTATCTGCGGTATGTCGACTCCTCGAATGGTTGGTGGCACGCCTGGGTTTCCAATCGTGCTGGTGAGATGTCTGTCGCGCGGCGAGGGGGTCAGACCGTCTCGACGACGGTTCCCGTCCGGTCGACGGCGAGTTGCCGTGTCATCCATCCGTCGGGAGCAGTGATCTCGGCTAGCCGTTCCGACGTCGTCAACACGAGCACCGATGGCCCCGCGCCCGACACCACTGCGGGCAGGCCGCGCGATCGGAGCTCGCCGACCAGCGCCAGCGTGTCCGGCATCGCCGCCGCACGGTACGACTGGTGCAGCCGGTCCTGCGTCGCCTCCAGCAGGAGGCTCGGACGGTGTGTCAGCGCCTCGACCAGCAGGGCCGCCCGCGCGGCGTTGCCGGCTGCGTCGGCGTGTGGCACGGCATCGGGCAACAGCCCTCGAGCCGCCTGCGTACTGATCGCGACCGGCGGGATCAGTATCACGGGGCGTATGTCCGGATGGGGTTCGAGCCGCACGGCCCGAGCGTCCCGGCCCTGGGACCACGCGATGGTGAACCCACCAAGCAGGCAGGGCGCCACGTTGTCCGGATGCCCTTCCACCTGCGCGGCGAGGTTCAGGGCCGCGTCGTCGTCCATCCGTTCCGGGCCACCGTCGGTCAGCGCCCGGGCCGCCAGGACGCCGGTCACGATCGCGGCGGCGGAGGATCCGAGCCCACGTCCGTGCGGGACCTGGTTCCGGCAGCGCAACTCCACGCCGCCGGGCCGGCGCCCGAGCAGGTCGAAGGCCGCGCGCATCGCGCGTGCCACCAGATGCGACTCGTCATGCGGTAGGTCGTCGGCACCCGGACCTTCGATGGTGATTCTCAGCGCCGGACCGGATCCCGAGGGCGACAGCGTGGCTTCCACCACGTCGTGAAGGCCGAGCGCGAGGCCCAGCGCGTCGAAGCCGGGTCCGAGGTTGGCGCTGGTCGCCGGTGCCGTGACCCGGACCGACCTGGTCACGCGAACCCGAGCACCGATGCGGCCGCCCGCACGTCGGCCGGCACCACCTCGGGCCGAAGCGCGCCGTAGGCGGCGCTTGCGGTTTCCACGTCCTTGAGGCCGTGCCCGGTGACCGTCACGACGATGACCTGACCAGAATCGACCAGCCCCGATGCGGACGAGGCCACCAGCCCGGCCACACCCGCAGCCGACGCCGGCTCGACGAAGAGCCCCTCGCGGCGGGCGAGCTCCTGCTGCGCTACCAGAATCTGCTCATCGGTCACGATGTCGATCAGGCCGCCGGAGTCGTCCCGGGCGGCAACTGCCAGCTGCCATGAGGCGGGGTTCCCGATCCGGATCGCGCTCGCGACCGTCTCGGGTCGGGTGATCGGCGCTCCGCGGACGATGGGTGCGGCACCTTCCGCTTGGAACCCCCACATGCGTGGACGCCGGCTCGCCGGACCGTCTGACGCGTACTGCTGATAACCCATCCAGTAGGCCGAGATATTCCCCGCATTCCCGACCGGGAGGACGTGGACGTCAGGCGCATCGCCCAGCACGTCGACGATCTCGAACGCGGCCGTCTTCTGGCCGGCCAGCCGGTGCGGGTTCACAGAGTTGACCAGGGCCACGGGGTAGTCGTCGGCAAGGCCGCGCGCCAACCGGAGGCAGTCGTCGAACGTGCCGTCGACTGCGACGATCCGTCCGCCGTGGACGACCGCCTGCGCCAGCTTGGGGGTGGACACCTTGCCCTCCGGCACGAGCACCACCGGTGTCATGCCGGCCCGTACGGCGTAGGCAGCGGCCGACGCGCTGGTGTTGCCGGTCGAGGCGCAGACGACGGCCTTCGCGCCTTCTTCGAGCGCCTTGGAGATCGCGACCGTCATGCCCCGGTCCTTGAATGAACCGGTGGGGTTCGTCCCCTCGACCTTGAGCAGCACAGAGCAGGACGTCAGTTCGGAGAGCCACCAACTGGGTAGTAACGGGGTGCCGCCTTCCAGCAGGGTCACGACCGGCGTCGACGGGGTTACCGGCAACCGGTCGCGATACTCCTCGACGACCCCCCGCCACGTGCGTGCCACGCCTACTCCCCCTCGACTCGCATGACCGACAGCACGTCGCGCACGCTCGGCAGTTCGCGCAGTCTGGCGACCGTTCCGGCGAGGGAGTCGTCGGTGGCAGTGTGGGTGACGACCACGAGCTCGGCGTCCTCGGGGCCGTGCATCCGCTGGCGGACGGTCTCGATCGACACCTGGTGCTCCGCGAACACCGCGGCCACGGCCGCCAGGACGCCGGGCCGGTCGTCGACGTCGAGGCTGACGTGGTACCGGGTCCTGATCTCGCCCATCGGGTGCACGCGGCGGTCGGCATACGCCGACGCACCCGGGCCGACGGAGCCGGAGATCCGGTTGCGGGCAACGGTCACCAGGTCGCCCAGGACGGCACTGGCCGAGGGCACGCCGCCGGCTCCGGGACCGTAGAACATCAGCTGACCGGCTGCGTCACTCTCGACGAAGACGGCGTTGTAGGCGCCGCGAACACTCGCGAGTGGATGACTGCGCGGCAACATCGCCGGATGGACGCGTACCCCCACCGACCTCTCGTCCTCCGACAGTTCGCAGATGGCGAGCAGCTTGACCACGGCGTCCATCTGGCGGGCACTGGCGACGTCGGCGGCGGTGACGTCGGCGATCCCCTCGCGGTGCACGTCTGCGGCCACGACGGGCGAGTGGAACGCGATGGAGGCCAGGATTGCTGCCTTCGCAGCGGCGTCGAATCCCTCGACATCGGCCGTCGGGTCCGGCTCCGCGTAACCGAGCGCCTGAGCCTCCTCCAGAGCCTCCGTGAAGCCGGCACCGGTGCTGTCCATCCTGTCCAGAATGTAGTTCGTCGTGCCGTTGACGATTCCCAGCACGCGGCGGATCCGGTCGCCGGCCAGCGACTCCCGAAGCGGGCGCAGCAAAGGGATCGCGCCGGC
>JBKPCP010000124.1:0-12099 GCA_046727475.1 Actinomycetota bacterium
TGAGATGGTCGGCGCCGACGACGACGGCGCCCTGCTGGACCTCATGCCACTCGTCTCGCCGGCGATCCGGGTGCAGGTGCCCGAGGTCGCCGCGGAGCTTCCGACCGGGCTGGCTCCAGCCGGCCCGATCGATCGCTGACCCGCGTCGCTCGACCTCGGTCCGGTCAGTCCTCCGTCTCGCCGGACCCGTAGCCGGGGTCGATCTCCTCGGGCTCGACGCCGACCAGTTCCGCCACCTGCTCGGCTACGACGTCTGCGACGAGCAGTCGCAGTTGCCGGGCAGCGGACGCACGCGTCTCGACCGGCCTGCGGTAGACGACCACTCGCGCCGGTAGCGCCCCGACCGCCGCGAACGTGCGTGCCAGCGGCACCCAGTCGCGGTCCCAATCGTCGAGGTCTGGCACGTCCTCGACGGCGAACTCGACCCGGGCGAGCTGGTCGTGCCAGCCCCTGTCGAGGCGCTCCACGGCATCGAGGACCAGGTCGTCGAACCGCTCGGCCCGGCTGCGGGCGAGCGGAGAGCCGGCCGGCGAGAGCGGCCCGCGCACGCCACGCCCGTGCCGATCACGTTGCATGGCGGGCGCCGGCCGGCCAGGACCCGGGGTAGCCGGCCGCGACCGCGGTCGTCGGTTCACGCCGGCGACGCTACACGTCCGGCACTACGGCTCCCGCGCCTCCATGGTGTGGCGCGCCGGGTCCGGAGGCGGGCCGAGTCGCGCTAACGTTCGGGTCGTGAGCCCCCGGCGTCGCTGTTCCCGATCGGCGTGCGGCCGTCCGGCAGTCGCGACGCTCACCTATGTGTACGCCGACTCGACGGCGGTCCTCGGGCCGTTGGCCACCTACGCCGAACCGCATTGCTACGACCTGTGTGCGGAGCACTCCGAGCGACTCGTGGCGCCACGGGGCTGGGAGGTAATCCGGCTTACTCCGGATCCGGCGAGCGTCGGGCCGAGCAGTGACGACCTGCTCGCACTCGCCGACGCGGTGCGTGAGGCCGCCCGCCCGCAGGCCTCGGACGCTCCCCGGGTGAACGAGGTCGGCCGCCGGGGCCACCTGCGCGTGTTACGCAGCCCCGAGGGCTGACGGTTCGGTTCGGCGATAGGGTTCCGCCGTGCGTGATCTCGCGGGCATCGTGAAGGCGTACGACATCCGCGGAGTCGTACCCGACGAGCTGCACGACGGTATCGCCCGTGATGTCGGTGCGGCGGTCGTCGACGTGCTGGACGTCCTCGACGGCCCGGGCGCGGTCGTCGTGGGGCACGACATGCGGCCGTCCTCGGAGCCGTTGGCCGCCGCCTTCGCCGACGGGGTCACCTCCCGCGGGGCCGACGTCGTCCACATCGGGCTCGCATCGACCGACCAGCTGTACTTCGCGAGCGGCCGGCTCGGGCTGCCGGGTGCCATGTTCACTGCCAGCCACAACCCGGCCCGGTACAACGGGATCAAGCTCTGCCGGGCGGGTGCCGCCCCCGTCGGGCAGGACACCGGGCTGGCACAGGTGCGTGAACTGGCCGAGATCGGCTCGTTCGAGGTCGCCGACCCGCCGGGGGTGGTCGAGTACCGCGACGTGCTGGCCGACTACGGCGTGTATCTGCGCGGTCTGGTCGATCTTTCCGGCATCCGTCCGCTCACCGTGGTGGTCGACGCCGCCAACGGCATGGCCGGACACACGGTCCCGTCCGTGCTGGATGTCGCGGGCCTGACGGTCGTGCAGCTGTACTTCGAGCTCGACGGCTCGTTCCCCAACCACGAGGCCAACCCGATCGACCCGGCCAACTTGCGGGATCTCCAGGCGACCGTGATCGAGCACGGGGCGGACCTCGGGCTGGCATTCGACGGCGACGCCGATCGGTGCTTCGTCGTCGACGAGCGCGGTGAGCCGGTCAACCCTTCGACGCTCACGGCCCTGATCGCCGTCCGGGAGCTGGCGCGAGCACCGGGGTCGTCGGTCGTCCACAACCTGATCACGTCCAGGGCGGTGCCCGAGGTCGTCCGCGAGCACGGCGGCAAGCCCATCCGCACGAGGGTGGGGCACTCGTTCATCAAGCAGACGATGGCCGAGACCGGCGCCGTCTTCGGTGGCGAGCACTCGGGGCACTTCTACTTTCGCGACTTCTGGCGCGCCGACTCGGGAATGCTCGCCGCGCTGCACACCCTGGCCGCGCTCGGCGGCGAGGCCGAGGGTACGGCCCTGTCGTCGCTGCTGGAGCCGTACGAGCGCTACGCCATGTCGGGCGAGACCAACAGCACGGTCGACGACCAGGCCGCGACGATGGCCGTGGTCGAGGAGGCCTACGCCGGCCGGCCGGGCGTGACCCTCGACCATCTCGACGGGTTGACGGTCGAGCACCCGGACTGGTGGTTCAACCTGCGCGGGTCCAACACCGAGCCGCTCCTGCGTCTGAACGTCGAGGCCGCCGACCGCGCGACGATGGACGTCGTCCGCGCCGAGGTTCTCGGTCTCGTCCGCACGGCGACCTGAGGGAGACCTGCATGAACCTCGATCCGTCCCTGCTCGAGATCCTCGCCTGTCCCGCATGCCATGCGTCCCTGCGGGTCGACGACGAGGCGAGCGAGCTCGTCTGCACCGGATGCGGGCTCGCGTACCCCGTTCGTGACGACATCCCGGTCCTGCTGGTAGACGAAGCCCGTCAGGCTTGACGGTGTTCGTCGATGCAGCCCTCGACGACCCGGCGGCGCTGGCGTCGATCGACCCGGTGCTCCGGGAGGTGGCGAGCTGGGGCGCCGAGGTACGCCGCGCCGACGCCGACACGGCCGACGCGCTCGCTCGGCTGAGCCCGCAGGACCGGCCGCGGGCGGTGATCGCCGGCGGTGCCGACGGCCGGTTGTTCCGAGCGGTCCTGGAGCCGGTGTGTCCGGTCCCGTTTGTCGCATGGCCGCACCCAGGACTGCCGGGCTGGGCCGGGCCTCTCGATCTCGTCGTGATGATGTCCGTCGACGACAAGGACGACGACGCGCTCATGCTCGCGGGCGAGGCAGCACGCCGCGGGTGCTCGCTCCTGGTGGCCGCGTCGCCGGACTCGGCGTTGGCGCAGGCCGCCGCCAGCCGGGGGACGACGCTCCTGCCGGCCACGACGGTGGATGCCACGGCACTGGCCGTACCCGTGCTCCGGGCGCTCCATCTTCTGGGCCTCGGTCCGGAGGTCGAGGCCGAACCGGTCGCCCACGCGCTGGACGACGTGGCGATCAGGTGTGCGGCGAGCAATCCGGTGGATCTCAACCCGGCCAAGGAGATCGCGCTGGCGCTCGCCGACGACGTGCCGGTGGTGTGGGGCGGCTCCGTACTGGCCGCCCGGGCCGCCCGCCGGGTGGCGGAGGCGCTGCGGGCCGCGTGCGGGCGGCCGGCCATCGCCGGCGACGACGGACAGCTGGTTCCACTGCTGGAGCAGGCTCCCGAGGCCGACCCGTTCGCCGACCCGTTCGACGAGGGCGTGAGCATGTCGCGGCCATCGCTGCTGGTTCTCGACGACGGCGCGGACACACCAGGGATCCGGCTCGAGCGGGAGCGGGTCCTCGGTGCGGCCGAGCGCGCCGCGGTCAGGATGCACGAGGTTCGCGCTGTCGAAGGGCCCGACGTCGGCCGGTTCGCGGCGCTCCTCGCGACCGGCCGGTTTGCCGCGGCCTACCTGGCGCTCGGCCTCGGCCGCCCCGCCGCCTGAGGGCCGCGCCTGCTCTGTTTGATCACGTCAACCACCTGGGGCAGCGCTTCACCAGGCCTGGGTACCTGGTGAAGCACCCCTGCGCCTGGTGAAGGACCCAGCGAACCCTAGGCTCGGCCGTCGTGACGTACCCGCTCGACAACCCGGTCCGCTCCTACGCCTGGGGATCGGCGACGGCGATCCCCGAACTGCGCGGCATCGCAGCCAGCGGTGAGCCGCAGGCCGAGCTCTGGATCGGTGCGCACCCGGCTACGCCCTCGGTGGCGCGCACCGATAGCGGCACCGAAGCGCTGGACGCCCTGATCGGCAAGGAACCCGAGCGCATGCTCGGCACCGACGTGCTCGAGCGGTTCGGCCCGAAGCTGCCCTTCCTCCTCAAGGTCCTGGCCGTCGAGCGGCCGCTGTCGATCCAAGCCCACCCGACCGGACCGCAGGCCGAGGCGGGCTACGACGCCGAGAACGCAGCCGGTGTGCCGCTTGATGCGCCCGATCGCTCCTACCGGGATCGCTCCCACAAGCCGGAGGTCGTCGTCGCGCTCTCGAACTTCGAAGCGCTGGTTGGATTCCGCGACCCGGCCGATGCGGCCGCGGTGCTCCGGCAGCTCGGCGTCCCCGCCCTCGACGACGCCGTCGCCGTGCTGAGCGGCCGCGACGGCCTCGCGGAGGTGGTGCGCTGGACGCTTCGACTCGAGCCCGACCGGGCTGCCCGGCTGGTCGGCCACGTGGCCGCTGCGTGTGCTGATCGGACCCGTGCTGAGCCCTTCGCGACCGTGGCCCGGATCGCCGAGCTGCATCCCGGTGACCGCGGCATCCTGCTGGCGTTCCTTCTGCAGCCGGTGCACCTGAGCCCGGGCGAGGCAATATTCGTTCCGGCCGGCATGCCGCACGCCTACCTGCATGGCGTCGCCGTCGAGGCGCAGGCCAGCTCAGACAACACGCTGCGTGCCGGGCTGACCCCGAAGCACGTGGACGTCCCAGAGGTCCTTCGGGTGTTGGTCTACGAACCGGCCCCGGACCTCCGGATCACACCGATCCCGACCTCGATGGGCGACGAGTACGCGGTGACCGGCGTCGCCGAGTTCCGGCTGTACCGGCTCGGCCTGATGCCGAAGCCTTCCGCGCTGCCGGGCGGCAGCCCCTGGATCGTGCTCATCACCGAGGGACACGCCCGGTTGACCGTCGACGGAGAGCGCACCTCGCTGGCCAAGGGAGCGTCGGCCTTCGTCCCGGCCGAGAGCGAGTGGATCGCACTGTCCGGGGAGGGGACGGCGTTCGTCGTGACGAGCGCCGTCGATCGGCCGGGTACGGCAAGATGACCATCGCCCGATCCCCGAGCGGAAGGTAGCCCGGCAATGGCTGGCCACGGAACCAGGGCCGTCATCGCAGCCCTGCTCGCCAACACCGGCATCGCCATCACCAAGTTCATCGCCTGGCTGCTCACCGGTGCCTCGTCCATGCTCGCCGAGTCAGTGCACTCGGTGGCCGACGCCGGTAACCAGGTGCTGCTGCTGCTCGGCGGCAGGAGGGCAACCCGTAAGGCGACGCCCGCACACCCGTTCGGCTACGGGCGGGTGCGCTACGTCTACGCGTTCATCGTCTCGATCGTGCTGTTCTCGGTGGGCGGCCTGTTCGCCCTCTACGAGGCGTGGCACAAGTACCAAGAGGTTCGCGAAGGGCACCCGAACGAGTTGCTGGAGAGTGAGTGGTGGTGGGTGCCTATCGCGGTGCTGCTGGCCGCGATCGTCATGGAGTCATTGTCATTCCGCACGGCGATCAAGGAGTCGAACACGATCCGGGGCGGGCACTCGTGGGTGCAGTTCGTCCGTCGGGCCAAGGCACCTGAACTGCCGGTGATCCTGCTCGAAGACCTGGGCGCCCTGATCGGCCTGATGTTCGCGCTGATCGGCGTCGGCATGGCGCTGATCACCGACAACGCCTACTGGGACGTGGCCGGTACGGCGGCGATCGGCATCCTGCTGGTCGTCATCGCGGTCATCCTCGCGATCGAGATGTCCAGCCTGCTGATCGGCGAAGGCGCATCCGACGAGACGGTGCGGGCGATCGAGATGGCGCTGAGTTCCGACGGCGACGGACGACTGATCCACCTGCGCACCCTCTACGTGGGTCCGGAGGAGCTGTTGGTCGCGGCGAAGATCGGTGTGGACGCCACCCAGAGCGGTGACGAGATCGCCCGGGCGATCGACGCGGCGGAGGAGCGCATACGGGCCGTGGCACCCCAGGCGACGAGCATCTATCTGGAACCCGACATCTACCGCGAGCACCAGTCCGGAGAGAGCGATGCGCCCAGGTAGCGACCGTGGTCCGGCGCGTCCCGCCGACGAGATCCGGCCGCGTCACGACGTCCGGCACCAAGGCGTAGACTCGCCCGAGCACAGCCGGCGCAGGTGATGCCGCGGGCCCAGAAGGGCCGCGCCGGTCTGTCGGACCGCGCATCGGCGAGGCCCTGACTCCGCTGCACGCACGTCTCCGACGACCGATCCCGCCCCCAACCGGAGGAAGAAATCCATGTCGCCTGACTTCAAGGTTGCGGACCTGTCGCTGGCCGCGTTCGGCCGCAAGGAGATTTCGCTCGCCGAACACGAGATGCCGGGCCTGATGGAAATGCGCGCCCGGTACGGCGCAACCAAGCCACTGACCGGTGCGCGCGTGACCGGATCGCTGCACATGACCGTGCAGACGGCTGTGCTCATCGAGACGCTGGTAGCGCTCGGCGCCCGGGTGCGATGGGCGTCGTGCAACATCTTCTCGACCCAGGACCATGCCGCGGCTGCGGTCGCGGTCGGCCCGGACGGGACGCCCGACGACCCACGCGGTGTCCCCGTCTTCGCCTGGAAGGGCGAGACGCTCGAGGAGTACTGGTGGTGCACCGAGCAAGCCCTTCTGTGGCCCGACGACGGCGTCGGCTCGACTGGGCCGAACATGCTGCTCGACGACGGTGGCGACGCCACGCTCCTTGTCCACAAGGGCGTCGAGTACGAGAAGACGGGTGTGGTTCCGGAGCCTGCGGCGGGTGACTCGCACGAGTGGACCGTCGTCCTGGGCGTGCTGTCCCGGTCGCTGCGTGAAGACCCCCGCCGCTGGACCACGGTGGCCGAACAGGTCAAGGGCGTGACCGAGGAGACCACGACCGGCGTTCACCGGCTCTACGAGATGCAGCGCGACGGTGCGCTGTTGTTCCCGGCGATCAACGTCAACGACTCCGTGACCAAGTCGAAGTTCGACAACAGGTACGGGTGCCGGCACTCGCTGATCGACGGCATCAACCGCGCCACCGATGTGCTGATCGGCGGCAAGGTCGTCGTCGTGTGCGGCTACGGCGACGTCGGCAAGGGCTGCGCGGAGTCGCTGCGCGGCCAGGGCGCCCGCGTCGTCGTCACCGAGATCGACCCGATCTGCGCCCTTCAGGCTGCCATGGACGGCTACCAGGTGACGACGCTCGATGCCGTGATCGACCGCGCGGACATCGTCATCACGGCCACCGGCTGCCGTGACGTCGTCACCGCCGACCAGATGGCACGGATGAAGCACCAGGCCATCGTCGGCAACATCGGCCACTTCGACGACGAGATCGACATGGCCGGCCTGCAGAAGGTCCCCGGGATCGAGCGGAGCGAGATCAAGCCGCAGGTCCACGAGTGGACCTTCCCGGACAGGCACAGCATCATCGTCCTGTCCGAGGGGCGGCTGCTGAACCTGGGCAACGCCACGGGGCACCCCTCGTTCGTGATGTCGAACTCGTTCACCAACCAGGTTCTGGCCCAGATCGAGCTCTTCACGAGGATCGCGGACTACCCGGTAGGCGTCTATACGCTGTCCAAGGAGCTCGACGAGATGGTCGCGCGGCTGCACCTGCCGGCGCTGGGTGTACAGCTGACGGAGCTGACCGCTGCCCAGTCGGAGTACCTCGCGGTGCCGGTGGCCGGCCCGTACAAGAGCGACCACTACCGCTACTGACGGTGCGGCGGGTTACCCGGGTGGTGCGAAATCGCCCGGCGCGGGTGGCCGCGAGGTCGTGGACTCTGCCTGCCTCGCAGGAGTGTGGTCGCCCATGGCCGGTTCGGGCCGGGTCTGGTGAGAGTCCGGAGTCGTCGCACCGTCCGCCGAGCGCTGCGCGGCCTGGGCAAGGCGCCACGACTCGCGGCGGCTCCGTTCGCCGAGTACGGCCGCCAGGTACGCCCAGGCCGGTGTGCCAGGCGGGGCGGGCGGAGTGACGACCCGGGACACCTCGGTCGCGATCTGCCCGCCCATCTCGTCGCGGACCCGAGGGGAGAGCTGCGGATAACGAGCCAGATACCCGCGCGCCGCCAGAGCCAGGTCGCCCGGGAGCCGGGACAGCTCCAGGCCGGTGGCCCACGCGGCCAGGTGCGGTGGGACGGCGGGCAGCATCGCTCCCTGTGCGGGCGCTCGTTCCCGGATGACGACCGTGCCGGCCAGGATGTCGCCGATCCGCTTGCCCCGCTCGTTGAGCAGCGAGCAGATCACCGCACCCGCGCCGAACGTCGCGTAGAAGTCGGCGAAGACGCCGGCCAACCCACGGGCGAAAGCGTGCCGGAACCGCACCGGGCCGCCGTCGTCCCGCACGACCCGCAGGCCCAGGACCAGCTTGCCGAGCGAACGCCCGCGGCTCAGCGTCTCCACCACGACCGGCACACCGACCAGCAGGCCCACGAAGTAGACCAGCGTGAGCGCCGCTCCCAGCGCCGGGTCGACGGCCGGGAGGACGAAGCCGAGGCCGGCGAAGAGCGGGATGCCGGCGGTGAAGAGCACGAGCAGGTCCAGCGTCATGGCGAGCGCCCGCGACGGCAGCTTGGCCAGCCGCAACTCGAGTGGGACGGCCTCGCCAGTCACCAGGTCGCTCACGCTGGCTAGTCTGCCAGCCGTGGACCTGGACGCCTTCGTCGCGGCGCATCGCGACGAGTGGGCGCGACTGGACGATCTGGCACGTCGGCGGGGCAGGCTGTCCGGCCCCGAGGCCGACGAGCTCGTCGTCCTCTACCGCCGGGTCTCCACCCACCTGTCGGCCGTCCGCTCGGGGGCGCCGGACGCGGCCGTTCTGGCCCGGCTTTCCGGGCTGGTCGGGCGGGCGCGGACCGCGGTGGCCGGGTCGCCCGACCCGGGTTGGGGCGGCGTCCTGCGCTTCGTCACCGAACAGTTCCCGGCGGCGGTGTACCGGTCTCGACGATGGTGGATGGCGGCCGCGTTCGCCTTCGTCGCGGTATCGACGCTGATCGCCTGGTGGGTCGCGGTCACCCCATCGGTGCAGGCCGGCATCGCGGCGCCGGAGGAGATCCGTCAGCTCGTCGAGCACGACTTCGAGAACTACTACTCGGAGAATCCCGCCGGTTCGTTTGCCGCGCTGGTCTGGACCAACAACGCGTGGATCACCGCGGGCGTCCTCGTACTGGGCGTGTTCCTCGGACTGCCGGTGATCTACCTGCTACTCAGCAACGCGGCCAACGTGGCCGTGGCCGCCGGGCTGATGGCGGCACACGGAAGGTTGGACGTGTTCTTCGGGCTGATCACTCCGCACGGGATGCTGGAGCTCACGGCCGTCTTCGTCGCGGCGGGGACGGGGCTGCGGCTCGGCTGGACCGTGATCGATCCCGGTCCCCGGCCCCGCGGGGAGGCGCTGGCCGAGCAGGGCCGCGCCGCCGTCGGAATGGCGCTCGGGCTCGCCGGTGTCCTGCTCGTCTCGGGCGTGATCGAGGCATTCGTGACGCCGTCCGGCCTGCCCACCTGGGCCCGGGTCGCGATCGGCGTGGTCGCCGAGGTGGCCTTCCTCGCGTACGTGTGGACGTACGGACGACGCGCGGCGCAGGCCGGAGAGACCGGTGACGTCGGCGCCGCCGAGCGCGGCGACGTGTTGCCGGTGGCGGGCTGATCGTCTGGGGACGCCTCAGAGCCTGCCGGCCGCCTTCAGAGCCAGGTAGGCGTCGGCCACCGCGGGTGGAAGCGCGTCGGGGACGGCGTCGACGACGTACGCGCCGTGCCGTTCGAGCAGGCGCGACACCCGTGAGCGTCCGGCCCGGTCCCGCTCGGCGGCCGCGGCTGCGTACACCGCCTCGGTGTCGCCCCGCGCGGCGGCCATCTCGGTCAGTCGAGGGTCCGCGACCGCCGCCACGAGCACCGTGTGCCGGTGCGTGAGCTGCCCGAGCACGGGCAGTAGCCCGTCCTCGATCGGTCCCGCGTCCAGGCCCGTGAGCAGCACGACGAGCGAGTGCCGGCCGGCGCGGCGCAGCACCTCCGCGGCGAGCGCCCGGTGGTCGGTCTCGAGCAACTCCGGCTCGAGGTTCGCCATGGCGCCGACCAGACGGGGCAAGACCTCCGTTGGTGACGAGCGCTCGACGCTCGCTCGAGTGCGCCGGTCGTATGCCAGCAGGTCGACCCGGTCACCGGCCCGGGTCGCGAGAGCCGCGAGCAGCAGCGCAGCATCCATCGCCGCATCCAGCCGGGGGGCGTCGCCGACCCGCCCGGCCGAAGTGCGGCCGGTGTCGAGCACGACCAGGACGTGCCGGTCCCGCTCCGGTCGCCACGTGCGGACGACGACGCCACCCCCGCGCGCCGTCGCCCGCCAGTCGATCGAGCGGGTGTCGTCTCCCACGACGTACTCACGCAGCGAGTCGAACTCCGTTCCCGCCCCTCGCGTCCGGACCGCCGAGCGTCCGTCGAGCTCCCGCAGGCGGGCCAGCCGGGACGGTAGGTGCCGTCGCGAGTGGAACGGCGGCAGCACGCGCAGCCGCCACGGCACCGCGTGCGACCCCTGGCGGCCGGCCAGTCCCAGCGGACCGATGCTTCGCACCGTGACCCGATCGGCCCATCGATCGCCGCGCCGGGTCGGTCGCAACGTCACCACGATCCGGCGGCGTTCTCCGCTGCCGACATCCAGCTCCGCTCTCTCGCCGGACGCCCCGGCCGACGGCGACCACGCGTCACGCAGAACGCCGCGGACCCGACGCCCGCTGCCCCAGACGTGCAAGGTGACCTGGGCGGTCTCGCCCAGCCGGACGCGCTGGTCACCGCTGCGGTACAGGCGCAGCGGCCGCACCGGCCCGGCCAGCGCGACGTCGACGGCAACCAGGAGCAGGACGACCGCCGTGACGGCGAGCACGCCGCCGGCCGACGGCAGGAGCACCCCGACCACGACCGCCCCGACGGCCGCGAGCATCGCCGCCCGCCCGGTCAACGCCATGACGGGCCGACCCCTGCCCGCGAAGGTCGATGCATCAGCGCGGAACGGCGACGGTCGCGAGCACGGTCTGCAGAACCGAGTCGGCGGTCACGCCCTCGAGCTCGGCTTCCGGGCGCAGCACCACCCGGTGCCGGAGGGTCGGCCGGGCGAGCGCCTTGATGTCGTCCGGAGTCACGAAGTCCCGCCCGGACAGCCAGGCCCAGGCTCGCGCCGTGGCCACCAGGGCCGTCGCCCCACGGGGCGACACGCCCAGCTGCAGGGAGGGGGACGAACGGGTCGCCCGGCACAGGTCCACCACGTAACCCAGCACCTCCGGCCCGGTCCGGACGGTCGCCAGGGCCGCCCGGCCGGCGCTGAGGTCCGCCGGTCCGGCCGCCCGCCGCACCCCGGCCGCGGCAAGATCGCGCGGGTCGAAGCCCTCGGCGTGCCGCTGGAGCACGGCGATCTCGTCGTCGCGGTCGGGGATCGCGACCGTCAGCTTGAGCAGGAACCGGTCGAGCTGGGCCTCCGGCAGCGGGTAGGTGCCCTCGTACTCGATCGGGTTCTGGGTGGCGGCCACGACGAACGGATCCGGGAGCGGCCGGGGCACACCGTCGACCGAGACCTGCCGCTCCTCCATCGCCTCGAGCAGGGCCGCCTGGGTCTTCGGTGGAGTCCGGTTGATCTCGTCGGCCAGCAACAGGTTCGTGAACACCGGCCCGGCTGAGAAAGAGAACTGCGCGGTGCGGGCGTCGTACACGAGGGAACCGGTGACGTCACCCGGCATCAGGTCCGGAGTGAACTGGATCCGCTTGGTGTCGACGTCGAGCGCAGCAGCCAGCGTGCGCACGAGCAGCGTCTTCGCGACACCGGGCACGCCTTCGAGCAGCACGTGGCCGCGGCAGAGCAGCGCGATCACCAGGCCGGTGACGACAGAGTCCTGCCCGACGACGGCCTTCGCGACCTCGTGCCGCAACTCGGTGAGCGCCGCGCGGGCGCTCTCGGCGGTCGGTTGGTCGGTCGCCGGGGATGTCATCGGGTGCGTACCTCCCGCTCGAGGGTGTCCAGGCTGTCGGCGAGGCGGACGAGGGCGGCGTCGTCGGGTGGTGCCGGTCCGGCGAGCACGTTGGTGACCTCTGCCGCAGGCCGCCCGGTCCGGGCGGCGACGGACTCGGCGACGGCGGCCGGCGTCGCGTCGGGCGGCACGCCCAGCCGCGACCGGAGCCGGCC
>JBKPCP010000125.1:0-16155 GCA_046727475.1 Actinomycetota bacterium
GTACCCAGGTTGCCGTAGGTCAGCGCCTTCACGTTCGTGCCCGAGTGCCGGAACTTGAACGGCGCGTCCTCCTCCTCCGGGAACCCGAAGTAGTTGAACCAGCCGTCCTCGTTCAGCCGGAGCTGGCCGACCACAAAACGCTCCTCGTCGTATCCGGTCTGGTCGTCCTGGGGCTCCAGGAACATGTCCCACCCGCCGAAGTACACCGGGTGCTCGAGATCGTCATCGAGCGTGGTCAACGGCTCGGACAGGGTGCGCGGCGCCGTCGGCAGCACGTTGTCAACGGTCCACTCGACCGTGTCGGACACCCCGCCGAGGTCGGCCGGGTCGGTCACCGTCGCGGTCAGCTCGTACGTCCCCGACGCCAGGTCCAGCGCCTCGAGGTCGAGGTTCCGGCCATTGTTCGGGTTCGGGACGACCTGGCCGTCCAACCGCCAGGCCACGTCGAGCACCCGGTCAGCCGGGTGGTTGGTCTCGACATAGACCACCTCGTCGCCGCTGACCGGCTGGTTGGTCAGCGACGAGAGCGTGATCTCGGCGGCAGGCGGCGACGGCTCCACCGTCGTATCGCCAACCGTCCACTGCCGGGTCTGGACGAACCGTGGCCCGTTGTAGCCCGAGTTGGTCGCGCTGTTGCCCGTCGATGGGTTGCGAACCCAGTCGGTGCCGTTCGGACCCACCGGATCACGCGCCTCGACGTGCACGACCGTGCCCGGCTCCAGGTCGAGCAGACCAAGGTCAAGGTTGCGGCTGTTGTCGGTGTCGAGCACCGTGCCGTCCGGACCGCCGATGCGCCAGGTCACGTCCAGTTGGTGCGACTTGGGGTGCTGGGTCTCGACCCAGAGCACGCTGTCCCGTGGCACGGTGCCTTCCGGCGTGTGGCTCAGCGCCATCTGACCGACATTCCGCTGGCCGGTGATCCGGGCGACCATGTGCTCGCGGCCGACCTGGTCCCAGTCGAAGCCGATCCACCGCATGATCGAGTGCTCGCTCGGCCGACGGATGCCGCATGGGAAGGTGTTGCCGCCCTCGTGCAGACCGATCGTGCCGCCAGACAGGCTCTCCTCGCCGATCCACCGCCACCACTTGAACTGGTCGTCGATCATCGACTGGGTATCGGTGCGGATGGTGTGGTGGAAGCTGCCTGGCTCACCACCGGTGTAGCAGGGGCGGACCACGTCGCGGGACGAGTAGGGGTACTCGTCGGCCATCGCGCCGTGGGAGTGACCCAGCTCGTGCAGCGAGATGAGCGGTCCCTGTGGGCTCCCACCGGAGGCGGTCGCGTTGCTGCCGCCGATGCCGCCATAGGTGAACGTATTGAAGACGGCCAAGCTCTGGACGTTCTGCCCGCGCGGGATGCCCATTACCGGCACCACGAAGGTGTCGATGATCCGGTTGTGCGCCTGGGTGCCCGTCTCGCAGGGGTCGACGCCCGGCGGGTAGTAGGCCGCGTAGGTCTCACAGTTCAGTGGCGCGGGGCCGTAGGTAGTGCCGCGGGCCAGCGGGTTGACGAGACCGTCCGAGTACCACAAGCGCAGGGCGGTGTTCTTGGTGTCGATCGGTCCCTCTCGCTCGCCGGTGTCCCGGATCGTGCCGTCCGGGTGCCGAACCCGGCCGTCCGGGTCGCGTCGGACGCCGTAGTCGATCGAGGAGATCTCGACCGCATACACGTTCATATAGTTGCGGTAACTCTTGTAGGGCTCCGTCGCCCACATGACCGCCAGGTTGCGGTCCACGTCCTCGAGGAAGATGCTCTGCTGGTCCCATTGGTAGCCGTCGCCGAGGATGATCAGGTTCATCCGTTCGGAGGCCGGACCCGTGATCTGGATCTCGTGGACCACGGGATCGGGCAGCGGCAGCGGTGGTCCCTCCTGCGCCGTCGCACTCAACGAGGTGGGCACAGCCGCGAGGAGCGCGCCGAGCAATCCGGTGGCGGCGAGTGCGGCAATCTTTCGTCTCATCGGTTCTTCACCTCACGCGAAGAGAAGCGACGCCGCAGCCCACCGTTCCACGGTGGACCACAACCAATCCTTCGGCGAGGCTATTGGCGGGCCTGCCGCGTGGCACCCGTCATCTGACGGAACTTCCGGCAGCCCGCTTCGTCCAACGTCGAACGCGGCTACCTGAGGGTGGCCGCGGCCGCGAGATCCCCGGCCCGCAGGCCGGCGAGCGACGGCAGCACCGTTACGGGCAGTGACGAGTCGATGCTGATGACTCGGGGCACGGCCAGGACCCGGCAGCCGGCAGCGACGCCTGCCGCGGCGCCGGTGGAGGAATCCTCGATCACGAGGCAGTCAGCGGGGTCGACGCCCAGCAGCGCCGCTGCTGTGAGGTACGGCTCTGGATCGGGCTTGCCGTTGACGACCTCGTCGCCGGTCACGACGGCACCAAAGGTGCCCGACGGCAGCCCGGCCAGGATCGCGTCGACGAGTCTCCGGTAGGACATCGTGACCAGCGCGCACGGCACGCCCGCAGCGCGTAGCTCCGTCAGTAGCTCCCGGGCCCCGGGCTGCCACCTCAACGATCGGCGGACGCGGAGCTCCATCTCGTCGAGCATCCACTCGACGATCTTCTCGGGAGTGAGCGGCACGCTGCCCCGGTCGCGGATGTAAGCGGCCGCGGTGAGCAGGTCGCTGCCGATGAGTGCGAGGCTGTCCTCGTCGGTCCAGGTGCCGCCGTAGGACTCCACGAGCACGCGCTCGCACGCGATCCAGTCCGGTTCGGTGTCGACCAGCGTGCCGTCCAGGTCCCACAGGACCGCTTCGGGTAGTGAGGATGTCACCGCCGAATTGTCCCATGGGTCATTACCATCCAGGTGCCAGCGCACATCGGCACGCCCAGTTGTCGCCATTGGCACGCTGCTTCGGTGGTGACTAGGTGGCGTTGAAGTACTTCGCCTCCGGATGGTGGACGACCAGAGCGTCGGTGGACTGCTCCGGGTGCAGCTGAAGCTCCTCCGACAGCGTCACCCCGATCCGTTCCGGCTCCAGCAGCCGAACCAGGGTCGCCCGGTCCGCGAGGTCGGGACACGCGGGGTAGCCGAACGAGTAACGCGACCCGCGGTAGGCCTGGCCGAGGATGCCGTCGAGGTCCGTCGCGTCCTCGGCACCGAAGCCGAGCTCGCCACGCACCCGCGCGTGCCAGTACTCCGCCAACGCCTCGGTGAGCTGGACCGAGAGTCCGTGCAGCTCGAGGTAGTCGCGGTACGCGTTCTCGGCGAACAGTTTCGCCGTGGCCTCGGCCACCCTAGGGCCCGCCGTGACCAGGTGGAATGCGACCACGTCGAGCTCCCCGGACTCCCGAGGCCGGAAGAAGTCCGCCAGGCAGAGGCGCCGGTCGCGCCGTTGTCGCGGGAAGGTGAAGCGGGCGATCTCCTTGTCACGGTCCTCGGCGTCGAACACCACCAGGTCGCGCCCCTCGGAGACGGCGGGCCAGTATCCGTACACGACGGCCGCCTCGAGAATTCCATCGGTGTGCAGCCGTTCCAGCCACATCCGCAGCCGCGGGCGCCCCTCGGTCTCAACCAGGTCTTCGTAGCTCGGCCCACCGCGCGTGCCGCGGAGTCCCCACTGGCCAAGGAACGTGGCCCGCTCGTCCAGGTAGGAGGAGTACTCCGCCAGGTGCAGGCCGCGTACTGCCCGGCTCCCCCAGAAGGGTGGCTGCGGGATCGGGTTGTCCGTGGCCACGTCGGAACGCATTTCAGGCGCATCGGCCAGCTCGGCGGCCTTCGACGTCCTGGCCACACGCCGCTTGCGTAGTGCCGGGAGCGCGTCGGCCAACGACGTCTTCGGGTCATGCTTCGCCGAGACGACGGCATCCATGAGGCGCAGGCCCTCGAAGGCGTCGCGCGCATAGCGCACCTCGCCCGCGTAGAGCGAGGCGAGGTCGTCCTCGACGTAGGCCCTCGTCAGTGCTGCCCCACCGAGAAGCACCGGCCAGCGTGCGGCGACGCCACGCTGGTTCATCTCCTCGAGGTTCTCCTTCATCACCACCGTGCTCTTGACCAGCAGCCCGGACATGCCGATGGCGTCGGCCTCGTGCTCCTCTGCGGCGTCGATGATCGTGCTGATCGGTTGCTTGATACCGAGGTTGACGACCGTGTAGCCGTTGTTGGACAGGATGATGTCGACGAGGTTCTTGCCGATGTCGTGAACGTCGCCCTTGACGGTCGCCAGCACGATCGTCCCCTTGCCGCTCTCGTCTCCCTCGACCCGCTCCATGTGCGGCTCGAGGTGCGCGACGGCAGCCTTCATGACCTCGGCGCTCTGCAGCACGAACGGCAGCTGCATCTCGCCGGCGCCGAACAGCTCGCCGACGGTGCGCATGCCGGCGAGCAGCGTGTCGTTGACGATGTCCAGCGCGCTGCGCTGCTCGAGCGCTGCGTCGAGGTCGGCTGCGAGGCCGTTCTTCTCACCGTCGACGATGCGCCGCTCGAGGCGTTCGAAGAGCGGCAGCCCCGCCAGTTCGGCGGCGCGGCTCTGCGCGGTGAGCGATGCGTCGACGCCCTCGAAGAGCTCGAGGAAACGCGCCAGAGGGTCGTATCCGTCCCTCCGCCGGTCGTAGATCAGGTCCAGCGCTACCTGGTACTGCTCCTCGGCGATCCGCGAGATCGGCAGGATCCGGGCGGCGTGGACGATTGCCGAATCCAGCCCCGCCTTGACGCACTCGTGCAGGTACGCCGAGTTCAGGACGCTCCGGGCAGCCGGGTTCAGGCCGAAGGAGATGTTGGACAATCCCAGCGTGGTCTGCACGTCCGGGTGCCGGCGCTTGAGCTCCCGGATCGCCTCGATGGTTGCGACGCCGTCCTTGCGCGACTCCTCCTGGCCGGTGGCGATGGTGAATGTCAGGCAGTCCATGATGATGTCCGCCTCCCGGACACCCCAGTTGCCGGTGAGGTCGGCGATCAGGCGCTCGGCGACCGCGACCTTGCGCTCGGCCGTACGGGCCTGGCCCTCCTCGTCGATGGTCAGGGCGATCAGCGCGGCGCCGTGCTCGACCGCGAGGCGCGTGACCTTGGCAAACCTGGAGTCGGGGCCGTCGCCATCCTCGTAGTTCACCGAGTTGATCACACTGCGGCCACCCAGACACTCCAGGCCCGCTTCGAGCACGGCCGGCTCGGTGGAGTCGATCACGAGCGGCAGGGTGCTGGCCGTCGCGAACCGGCCGGCGATCTCGCGCATGTCGGCGGCACCGTCGCGACCGACGTAGTCGACGCACACGTCGAGCAGGTGTGAGCCGTCCCGCGTCTGCGAGCGCGCGATCTCGACACAGTCGTCCCATCGCTGCTCGAGCATCGCGTCACGGAAGGCCCTGGAACCGTTGGCGTTCGTGCGCTCGCCGATCGCCAGGTACGAGGTGTCCTGCCGGAACGGCACGTGCTGGTAGAGGCTGGCGACTCCGGCCTCGCCCAGCGGCCTGCGCGGTGCGAGCTCTCGGCCGCCGACGCGCTCCACGACCTGCCGAAGGTGCTCGGGCGTCGTGCCGCAACAGCCGCCCACGAGCGCGAGTCCGTACTCGGCGGTGAACAGGTCGTGGGCGTCGGCCAACTGGCGGGGGGTCAGCGGATAGTGGGCGCCGTCGGCCGTCAGTTGGGGCAGGCCGGCGTTCGGCATGCACGCGATGCCCGCCGACGCGTGCCGCGCGAGGTGGCGCAGGTGCTCGCTCATCTCGGCCGGGCCGGTCGCACAGTTCAGGCCGATGAAGTCGACGCCGAGCGGCTCCAGCGCCGTCAAAGCGGCTCCGATCTCGGTACCGAGCAGCATGGTGCCGGTCGTCTCGACCGTCACGTTCACCAGGAGGGGCAGGTCCGCACCGGCAGCCGTCATGGCCCGGCGCGCACCGATCAGCGCGGCCTTGGCCTGTAGCAGATCCTGTGCCGTCTCGACCAAGACGGCGTCGACGCCGCCCGAGATCATCCCCTCGACCTGCGTGCGGTACGCGTCGCGCAGGACCGTGAACGAGACGTGCCCGAGCGACGGCAGCTTCGTTCCGGGGCCCACCGAGCCGAGAACCCAGCGAGGCCGGTCGCGGGTCGACCAGCCGTCGGCCACCTGTCTGGCCAGCCGAGCACCGCTCTCGGAAAGGTCGTGGATCCGGTCGGCGATGCCGTACTCGCCGAGATTGGCCCAGTTGGCGCCGAAGGTGTTGGTCTCCACGCAGTCGACACCGACGGCGAGATATGCCTCGTGGATGCCGCGGACTACGTCGGGACGGGTGGCGTTGAGGATCTCGTTGCAGCCCTCGTGGCCCTCGAAGTCGTCGAGGGTGAGATTGGCGGCCTGGAGCATCGTGCCCATGGCTCCGTCGGCCACGACGACACGCTCGGAGAGCGCCTGACGCAGGGCGCGGGCGGAGGCAGACACGCCGTTCAGGTTAGTCGGGCCACTTCGGTCACCGGTCACGATGTCCGGCTGCTGGGACGGTGCCTGTCATGCTGCGTAGGGTCGTACGCTGACCGACATAGCCTTCGAGGCGAGGAGACACGGGTGGCGGAGCTCGACGGCGTTCCCGAGTTGGACGATCCCGTCCTGGTGGCCGCGTTCGAGGGATGGAACGACGCGGGCGAGGCGGCGACCGCTGTCGTCGAGCACCTCGAGATGACGTGGCAGGCCGTGCCCCTCGCCAAGCTCGACCCCGAGGAGTACTACGACTTCCAGGTCAACCGTCCGACCGTTGCCGTGGACGAGTCCGGCGTGCGAAGCCTGGACTGGCCCACGACCCGAATCTCGCTTGCCCGGCCGCAAGGCTCGGGCCGCGACGTCGTCCTGGTCAGGGGCATCGAACCGAACATCCGGTGGCGGGCCTTCTGTGCCGAGCTGCTCGGTCTGGCGGCGGAGCTCGGCGTCGAACGCATCGTCACGCTCGGAGCATTGCTGGCCGACGTGCCACACACGCGTCCGGTACCGGTGACGGTCTCGACCACCGACGATGCCGTCGCCCGCTCGCTGGGCCTCGAGCGCTCCCGCTACGAGGGCCCGACTGGCATCGTCGGGGTGCTTCAAGATGCCGCCGCCCGGGGAGGGCTCAGCGCCACGACGCTCTGGGCAGCCGTCCCGCACTACGTCGCCCAATCACCGTGCCCGAAGGCGACCCTCGTGCTGCTCCAACACATCGAAGACCTGCTGGACATGCCGGTGCCGTTGGGCGACCTGCCGGACGAGGCGCGGGCGTGGCAGCACGGTGTCGAAGAACTGGCCACCGAGGACCCCGAGATCGCCGAGTACGTGCAGCGCCTCGAGGAAGCACGCGACACGACGGAGCTACCGGAGGCGTCCGGCGAGCACATCGCCCGCGAGTTCGAGCGCTACCTTCGCCGCCGCGACGAGTAGCCCGGCATCGCTCGCGTGATCAGCGCGGGTGGAGATCGACGCCCAGCAGGGCGTCGACCATGTCACGGACCAATGCGGGAGCGGCGGCGTCGGAACCGCCGAGGGTCAGGGTTTCGTCAGCCCAGCGGTCGATAGCAGCCACCGCAGCCGGAGTGTCCAGGTCATTCGCGAGGTGCTGCCGGACGTCGGTGAGCAGGCCGAGCGCGGCCGGGCCTGCCGGAGCCCCGACCGCTCGCCGCCAGCGGCCCAACCGAGCCTGCGCCGAGCTCAGCAGCACCGGCGTCCAGTCCCGGTCGGCACGGTAGTGGTCGGCCAGCAGGCCCAGCCGAACGGCCGGCGCCTCGACGTGGTCGGACCGAAGCCCGGACACGAAGACCAGGTTGCCCTTCGACTTCGACATCTTCTCGCCGTCCAACCCGACCATTCCTGCGTGGACGTATGCGCGCGCGAACGGCCAGGTCCCGGTCGCGACATGAGCCTGGGCAGCCGACATCTCGTGGTGGGGGAACAGCAGGTCAGACCCACCTCCTTGCACGTCCAGGCCGTCGCCCAGGAACTCCAATGCCATCGCCGCGCATTCGACGTGCCAGCCGGGTCGGCCCCGACCGACCGCACCGTCCCAGGCCGGCTCGCCGGGGCGGGCCCGCTGCCAGAGCACGCAGTCCAGGGGATCCTTCTTGCCGGCCCGATCCGGGTCGCCCCCCCGTTCGGCAAAGAGCGCCAGCATGTCGGCACGATCAAGGTGCGAGATGTCGCCGAAGCGCGGATCGGATTTCACCGGGAAGTAGAGATCGCCGTCGAGGTCGTAGGTGGCGCCCGCAGTTCGAAGCCGGTCGACGAAATCGACAACGAGCGGCATCGACTCCACGACGCCGACGAAGCGGTCGGGAGGAATGACGCGCAGCCACGCCATGTCGTCGCGAAAGAGCGCGATCTGCTCCGCGACCAATTCTTGCCAATCCCGGCCGATCTCCCCGGCACGCTCGAGGAGCGGATCGTCGACGTCGGTGACGTTCTGGACGTACCGGACGTCGTGGCCTCGGTCGCACAGGGTCCGGTTGAGTACGTCGAAGGCGACGTAGGTAGCCGCGTGGCCGAGGTGTGTGGCGTCGTAGGGCGTGATTCCGCAGACGTACATCCGCACCGTCGACTGCACCGCTGCCGGGCGCATCAGCGCCGCCGCGGTGTCGTGAACGCGGACGGGCGGGCCGTGACCGGCCAAGCGCGGCAGGTCCGGTGCGGCCCAGGCGTGCATGGCCGGGAGCCTATGCGGCCTTCGTCAGAACGGTGGCCACGGGATCGGCATCCGGTCGCCGACAGGCACCGGGAACGTGCCGTCCGTCAGCAGAGCTTCGACTCTCGACACCGTCGCGGCGACTTCGTCATCCGTGAGCAGGGAGGCCAGCCGGTGGCCGAGGTCCCCCTGCAGCGCGCGGCCGAGCAGGTTGAGCGTCTCGCGCTCGGCGTCGGTCACCGCCTCCCCCGACCAGCCCCACAGCACTGTCCGAAGCTTCGGTTCGACGTGGAAACAGACGCCGTGGTCGATCCCCAACACCGTGCCGTCCGCCTCGATCAGAACGTGGCCGCCCTTCCGGTCGGCGTTGTTGATCACGATGTCGAACAGGGCCATCCGGCGCAGCCGTTGGTCGTCCGCATGTACGAGAGTCACGGGCTCTCCGGAGGCACCGCGTGCGTCCAGCACGCGCAGCCATCCGTCCGGCACGGCTTCGCGACCGACGACATCGACCAGCCCGGTGCCGTCCTCCTCGACCCAGAGTTGGCACATCCCGGGTCCGAACGGCCCGTCCCGAAGGACGGTGGGCGGCACCACACGCAACCCGGCGGCCTCCGAGACCAGGTAGGCCGCAACCTCACGGCCGGCAAGGGTGCCGTCGGGGAAGTCCCACAGCGGGCGCTCTCCTGCCACCGGCTTGTAGATACACCGGACACCACCTTCACCGTCCCGGTCGGCGGCGCCGAGCCGGCACAGCAGGGTCGCGTTGGACGCGGACGCCAACCGGCCCTCCACTGTGAGCGAGCCCTCCCGTAACAGGTCGGGCGCAAGGTCGATCACGCGTTCAGTCCCGGCGCCGGTAGCCGTTCTGCCGGGGACACACGTGGCCCTCCGGGTCGAGCGGCAGCGCACACAGCGGGCAGGGCGGTCTACCGGCGGAGACGAGAGCCTGGGCCCGCCGTACGAATGCCCGGGCGGACGCGCCGGTGATCCGCACGACCAGGACGTCGCGCTCGTCGGTGGATTCTGTCGTGGGGGCCCCTTCCCCTTCGTCACCACCCTCGGGGACGGCGAAGGCCTCGATCACAACCCGGTCGTCGGCGCCGTCCCAGGCCAGGGTGAGCGTGCCCACCCGGAACTCCTCGACGATCGGCTGTTCGAGCGGATCCCGATCGTCGAGCTCCTCCGGGGGCAGCGCCGGGACCGAGGCGGTTCCAGCCGACCGCCGGACGACTTCGTCGAGCAGGAGGTCGAGTCGCTCCGCCAGCAGAGCGACTTGTTCCTTCTCGACGACGACACTCGCCAACCGCGCGGCGTCGCGCGCTTGCAGGAAGAACGTGCGCTGGCCCGGTTCGCCCACAGTCCCCGCGACGAACCTTTCGGGCGGATCGAACTGGAACACCTGGCGTGGCACGTCTACGACCCTACGGCGTCCCCGGCGCCTCGGCCCACCGTCGCGTCCGCCGCCGGCCGCCGCCTGCGCCGCCTGCCCGGATGGAATGCGGACAGATCGTCGCCGGTGTCGTTGAGCCGGATGACGAAGGGTCGTCCATCCGTGTACCGCACCGCGGTCACCGAGCACGGATCGACGACCAGCCGCTGGAAGAGGTCCAGATGCATCCCCAGGGCATCGGCGACGACGGCCTTGATCACGTCGGCATGGGAGACGGCGATCCAGACCGCGTTCGGGCCGACGTCCGCAGCGACCTGCGCATCGCGTTCGCGGATGGCGTCCACCGCCCTGGCCTGTGCCGCGCGCAACGACTCCCCACCGGGGAATGTGACCGCCGACGGGTGCGACTGCACGACCTTCCACAACCGCTCGCGCGACAGGTCTTTCAGCGCCCGGCCGGTCCATTCCCCGTATCCGCACTCGGTCAGCCGGTCTTCGACGGTGACCGCCAGCCCGTCCCGTCCCGCGAGGATCGCGGCAGCCGTGTCGAGGCATCTCTCCAACGGGCTGGAGACGACGGCGGCGAACGGGATGTTCCGCAGGCGGGCAGCCAACGCACGCGACTGGTCGTGACCACGCCGGTCGAGCCGGACGCCGGGGCTGCGACCAGCCAGGAGGCCCGAGACGTTCGCCTCGGTCCGGCCGTGGCGTACCAGCAGAACGGTGGGCACAGCCTGGAGCCTACGGAAGGCGGAGACCTCGCTGGCCGTCGGCGTATCTCGCCCGGTCGCCCTCTCATCGCCATCCGCTGTTCTCATACGGGTCGCGCGAAAGGCATTCATGAGCTAGGCATTGGGTAGGACACGGGTCGAGGAGGGAGGCCAGGGCCGGCAATGTGGACTCCCTCGTGGCGGGCAGCCGCCGGCGCGGTGGCCGCAGCCGTGTTAATCCTGGCTTCCACGAACGTCGCGGCTTCGGCCCAGACGACGCCTCCGGCCACACCCGAGCCCACGCCCTCGTCAGAGGAGACGACCCCTCCACCCCCTCCAACGACGCCGCCTCCTGCGCCCAGTCCGTCCATACCGCCACCCGCGACGACACCGGCTCCCTCGCTGCCCGACGCGCCATGGGCACCACCGGCCACGCCCGGCGATGACCCAGCCGCCGAGCCGTTTCACGGGGGGCTGTCCGAGCTTGCCCACGACGTCATGTCGGCGCACGCCGACGTCGTCGCCGAGGCCCAGGCGCTCCTCGCACAGGCACTCGCGGACCTGAAGACCGCCGAGGCCGCGGTCGCCAAGGCGGTCGCCGAAGCCGATGCCGCCCGTACCGCCCACGCCGATGCAACGCGGGCGGCCGAGCTGGCGACCCGTGCCGAGCAACGTGCCGAGCGCCAGTTGGGCGACATCCTGGAGCAGATCGCGGACACCGAGGATTACGTCGGTGCCATGGCCCGCGACGCGTACCAGACCGGGGGGCTGGCACCGCTGTCGGTGGTCCTCGACGCCGACACGCCGGCCGAGTACGCCGACAGCTATGTCGGCATGCGTACGGTCCTACGGGCCGGCGACTCGACGCTGGGCAGCCTCGCGGTCGAACGCGCGGATCTGCTCAATGCACGCGAACGGCTACGTGACCTTCGTGAGCAGACAGAAGCAGCAGTCGACCACGCCGCTCAGGCGCTTGCCACGAAGGAGGCGGCTGAAACGGCTGCCGCGGCGGCTCAGCGAGATCTCGGCAAGGCCGCGCAGATACGGCTTGCGGCGTTGGCCGCCGCCGAGCAGGCGCGGCTGGAGGACTACGAGCGCTACAAGGAGTTTCTCGCCGAGTCCGAGGCGCTGCGATACGTCATCCTCGACCTGTCCGGCCTGTTGGCGCAGAGCTCGTCGACCGTGTTCGGCACCGGCGAGCTCATCCGCCCCGGCACCGGCGAGGTCACCTCGCATTTCGGCATCCGCCGCCATCCGATCACCGGAGTGGTCAAGCTCCACACGGGCACCGACCTCAGCCGTGGCGACGGTTACGTGTATGCCGCCGACATGGGAACGGTCGTCAAGGCGGAGTGGAACCGTGCATACGGCTATATGACGGTGATCGACCATGGGCACGGTGTCACGACGCTCTACGCCCATCAGGCCACCATGTACGTGAGGGTCGGCGACCGGGTGGGCCAGGGCATCCGGATCGGCGTGGTCGGCTCGACCGGGTACTCGACCGGCCCCCATCTGCACTTCGAGGTGCGGCGCGACGGCGTGCCCGTCGATCCGTGGCCGCTGATCTGGGACGCGCCCTACCCGCTCGCCGCCCAGCCTTAGGCCCACGGCCTACGCGCTGATGGCCCCGCCCGCCAGCAGGGCGAACACGAGCAGGCCGAGGCCGATTCGATACGCCACGAACGGGGCATAGGAACGCCGCTCCAACCACTTGAACAGCCAGGCGATCACGGCATAGCCAACGGCGAAGGACACCGCCGTGGCGAGGAGCATCGGTCCGACGCCGTAGGGGCTGTCCTCGCTCAGGGCGGACGGCCACTCGAATATGCCGGCGCCCAGCACGGCCGGGATGGCCAGCAGGAACGCGAACCGTGCGGCCGCAGCACGCTCGTAGCCGAGGAACAGCGCCATGCTGATAGTCGCGCCGGAGCGTGACACGCCGGGCACGACGGCCAGAGCCTGCGACAGGCCCAATATGAGCGCGTGTAGCAGCGAGAGCGACTCGATCGGTCGGTCCTTGGAGCCGACGCGGTCCGCGATGCCGAGGACGACACCGAGCACAACCAGCGTCGTCGCCATGATCCACAGCGAGCGGAAGTCGTTCTCGATGACGTCCTTGAGGGCAGCGCCGGCGGCCACGATGGGCAGCGTCCCGACGATGACGTACCAACCCATCCGCGCATCGAACGGGTCCCAGCCCCGACGGCGATGAGATCCCCGCTCTGTGGGCGGGGACTCCCGGCGGCCGGCCGGGACCTCCAACGGCCGGACGTCCGCCCACACGGCGCGCTGGTCGAACAGCGACCGGGTCCACGCGTCGAGGATCCGCCAGATGTCCTTCGCGAAGTAGAGGATCACCGCCGTCTCGGTGCCGATCTGGATCACGGCCGTGAACGCGGCACCCGGGTCGTCCCAGCCCACGAGCTCGGGGAAGATCCGCAGATGCGCACTCGAGGAGATGGGCAGGAACTCCGTCAGACCCTGGAGCACGCCGAGCACCACCGCCTGGAACCACTCCGTCATGGCGAACCGCCCGCCAGCCCGGCCGCTTCGACCGCAGCGACCAGAGCCCTGAGCTCACCGACACGTTCCTCGATGCCTCCCTGGTGGACCGCAACGGACAAGGTCGTCACGCCGGACTCCGCGTACGCCTGCAGACGGTCGCGCACCCGTTCGAACGGTCCGATCAGGGCTGTCTTGTCCACGAAGTCGAACGGCACCGCCTCCGCCGCCTCGCGGTGCTTGCGATCGAGGTAGAGGGCTTGGACGACTTCAGCGGCCTGCGCGTAGCCCATCCGGACGGCAAGCCGGTTGTAGAAGTTCTGGGCGCGGCTCCCCATGCCGCCGAGGTAGAGCGCCGAGTAGGCCCGAACGGGTGCTGCGCAGGCCTCGAGATCGTCGCCGATCACCAGCGGGACGGTCGGCACGACGTCGAACCCGTCCATGGTGAGGCCGGCCGCCGACCTGCCGTGCTCGACATGCGCGAGCGACTCGGATGCATGCTCCGGCGAGAAGAAGATCGCCAGCCAGCCGTCCGCGATCTGGCCGGTCAGCTCGAGGTTCTTCGGGCCGATGGCGGCCAGGTAAACGGGTATTCGCTCCCGCACCGGATGCACGGTGAGTTGGATCGCCTTGCCCGGTCCGTCCGGCAACGGGAGGGTCCAGTGCTCGCCGTCGTAGGACAGACGCTTACGGCTCAACGCCGCCCGGACGATGTCGACGTACTCCCGGGTCCTGCCGAGCGGCCGGTCGAAGCGCACGCCGTGCCAGCCCTCCGACACCTGAGGGCCGGAGACGCCGAGTCCCAGACGGAACCGGCCGCCGGACAGGCTGTCGAGGGTGGCGGCGGTCATCGCCGTACAGGCCGGCGTCCGGGCCGGGATCTGCATCACGGCGCTGCCGATGTCAACCCTTTCGGTCCGGGCGGCCACCCAGGAGAGCACCGTCGGGGCGTCGGAACCGTACGCCTCGGCCGCCCATACGACGGAGTAGCCCAGCCGGTCGGCCTCCCTGGCGAGTACGAGGTCGTCCTGGTTGCCGCCACCCCAGTAGCCGAGGTTGAGCCCGAGCCGCATCGTCACCTCTCAGGCTCGTCTGTCCGGGTCCGACCGTCGCCGCGCGACTCTACCGGCGAGCCATGCCGGCGGTCGGCGCCCGGTGTCGCCTGGCGCTCGATAACCTCCGCACCGTGGAACATCGACGGCTCGGCCGCAGTGGGCTGCGGGTGTCCAGGATCGCCCTCGGGACGATGACCTGGGGACGGGACACCGATCAGCACGAGGCACGTGAGCAGCTCGAGGCCTTCGTCGAGGCCGGCGGAACGCTGGTCGACACGGCCGCGTCGTACGGGAACGGCCAGAGTGAACGCGTCCTCGGCGATCTTCTCGAGACCGTCATGCCACGCGCCGACGTCGTGGTGGCCACCAAGGCCGGCGTTTCGAGGACGACCGGTCGCCGGGTCGTGGACCTCTCCCGCAAGGCGTTGCTGGACCAGCTCGACGCCTCACTGGACCGTCTCGACACGGACTACGTCGATATCTGGCAGGTGCACACCTGGAGCGACGACGTGCCGCCGGACGAGACTCTGGCCGTCCTCGACCACGCGGTCACAACCGGCCGGACGAGATATGTCGGCATCTCCAACTACGGCGGCTGGCAGACCGGGTGGTCGGCGTCCCACCAGGCGTCTGCCCCGGGCCGGGCGCCGCTCGTCGCGACCCAGATGGAGTACTCGCTCCTCCAGCGGGGAATCGAGCGCGAGGTCCTCCCCGCCGCCGGCTCCCTCGGGCTGGGCGTCCTGGCATGGTCACCGCTGGGACGCGGCGTGCTGACCGGCAAGTACAGAAGCGGCACGCCCGCGGACTCCCGGGCAGCGTCGCCACACTTCTCCGGATTCGTCGACGTCTACCTCGACCAACGCTCGCATCGGATCGTCGAGGCCGTGTGCACTGCCGCCGAAGGGCTCGGCGTCCAACCGTTGGAGGTCGCGCTCTCCTGGGTTCGGGACCGGCCGGGCGTCACCGCGGCGATCGTCGGAGCCCGCACCGCACCGCAGCTGCGCGGCATCCTGACCAGCGAGAGCCTCACCCTTCCCGAGGAGATCACCGCCGCCCTCGACGAAGTCTCGGCTCCCGCCCTCGGGTACCCGGAACGCCTCACTCAGCCATCGGATCGTCGGGAGTGAACACCTCGTCCAGGCGGTAGATCAGCATCTCCTCGTCCGCGACGGCGAACGGGTCCTCGACGAGGTTCGCAGCGTCCTCGTCGTGGAGCACCTGCACCCAAGTTGTGCCGCCACGCGGGCGAAGCCCCGCAAGCTCCGCCCTCTCGTCCAGGCCGTCGACGCCGTACGCATGCAGGAGCTCGGAGAGGGCGTTACCTGGGTGGTTGACCACGGCGCTCGCCGCCTCTTCCGGCTCATCCGGGTATTGCTCGGCGAAAGCGCCACGTCCAGCAGCGAGCAATGCATTGTCGTCGTCCATGGCGTAGTCCCGCCGGACCAGAACGGTGACGATCCCCGGTGTCGGTTCGGCGACTTCGTCCCCGATGTCCTGGCGCGGGCCCTCGGCGAACTCCCACGGCGTGACCTCGTCCAACAGGGTGAACAAGAGGTCGTCGTAGTGGGAGGCGGCCGTCCGTAGTGCGGTGTACGCCGCCTGAACGGCCGGGTCGGCCTCCCCCGTGCTCCGCGTGCAGGCGACGAGATGAGCCTCGAGTGCGTCGGTCAGGTCGTCGAGCGCCGCTGTCAGCTGGGCTTGGTCCTGTGGCGAGGTGGTCACGTGCCGACCGTACCGGGGCATGGCACCATGTGCCGATGGCGAACGCGACGGCCACGCCTCGGCGCACCTCCGTGTACGAGTTCCACAGCCTGCTGCTGCCGCGAGGAACGTCGCGTGGCGCCGCCCGCAAGCTGCTCACCGAGCATGCCGAATACGGCCACTGGGAACTCGATCGGCTGCTGCTCTACCCCGACGGAACCCGAAAAGT
>JBKPCP010000126.1:0-17220 GCA_046727475.1 Actinomycetota bacterium
GTATGTGGCTCCACCTGCGTCGCCATCTGTCGGTACCACGTCGAGGGTCGGACGGTCGTAGCGCCAGTCGCCCTCGATGGCGATCTCGGCGGCCGGGTAGGGCAACGGCAGCCACTTGGACCGGTAGTTGTCGTCGTCGACCTCGAACCGGAACTCGGGTCGAGGGGGATCCTCGGTGAGGGTCAGGCCGGGAGGCGGACCCATCCCACGGGCGACGCGCTGGGCCTCGGGAACCTCTCGGTTCGACGTCTTCCATTCCTCCCCGTTGAAGACGTCCAGCACCGCCCGTCGGACGTATCCGGGGGCCGGGTCCTCCGTCGTGTAGGTCAGCATGACGACGTCGTCCGGTAGCTCGAGCTCGCCCTTGAGATCGACGATGGGGTTGTCGGTGCGGATCTCACGCCCACTGCCGCCGCCGGAGCCCCCGCCGCTCCCGAAGATCCCCTCGGTCAGGCCCGGAAGGACGGCAGGCAGGACGACGGCGGCCGCGATCGCGACGGTACCCACGCGACGACCGTTGCGTGCGAGGGAATCGGTCTCCGGGATCCCGGTGTGCGTCGCGGACGGCCCGGCGGATCGGCCCCAGCGCACGACCCGGGTCCGCCCTTCGGCGACCAGCAGGGCCAGGAAGCCCGCCGCGGGCGGGACGAACCAGATCCACGACAGTCCGCCGGGCGCGACGGACGCGGCCACCGCGTACACCGCGCCCAGCGCCACTCCGGCCAGCGGGACCCGGCGCAGCTCCACGGCGAACAGGTCGACCAGCAGGCCGACCAGCCCGGCGCCGCCAACCAGTAGCAGGAGTATGCCCCGCTCGACCGGCGCCGGCGCCGCATACTGGGCGATCTGGTCCAGGCCGTCTCCGAACACGGTGACCAGCCGCTCGGCCCACGCCAGGTTCGGTATCACCACGAACCACGCGACGTCGCTGGCGACGAGCACGCCCAGCCACCAGACGAGCACGACCAGCTGAGCGACCGGGACGAGAAGGCGAGACGCGTGGATGCGGCGCAATACCAGCCCCGTCGCCGCGACCAGGGCGATTGCCATGGCAGCGGAAACCGTCCACCCGTGGTTCTCGGTGACCGGCCCGAGCGGCAGGACGGACAACCCGGCCGCGAGGGCACCGACGACGGCGAGCCGGGTCTGGCCGGTCACGCGACCCCTCCCAGATCGTCGCCGGCGGCGTCCTCGGCCGACGACGGAACCGGAACGAGACGGCTGCTCGCCCGGTGCAGCCCGAGCCGCTGCCAGACGCTCGCCAGGTGCTCACCCCGTGCGACCGTGACGACGCCCCAGCCGGCGCGCCGCAGGATCTGGGCTGTCTCGGCGAGCCGGGTCTGCTCGGCCGCAAGGACTCCGGGTGTCGCCGAGGTCCACGACACGGCCTCGAGCATGATGGCGAGCGCAGCCGTCGAGCCGTGCCGCAGCTTCGCGACCAGAGCCGCTTCCTGCGGGTGGAGGCGGCCGAGTATCCCGATCAGCAGGCCGGTTGCCGCGCCGGCGCCGCTGAGCAGGTCGGGCCAGCGGCCCACCGACGCATCGCGTGACGCCGTGACGACGGCGAGAGCGTCGAGCAGCGGTACCTCGGCCGCGGCGGATCCGCCTCCGGGATCGTGCCAGGCACCGCTCACCGACCCGCCTTCGTCGGTGGCGAGCCGCACGGCGTAGCCGCGGCCGGAGAGGTGCACCCCGACCGAGGCGGCAGCGGAGACTGCGTACTCCAGCGAGGAGTCGGGTCCGTGCCCCGCGTGGGCGTTGACCCGGGTGTCGAGCAGGAGCGTGGCCCGGCTCTGCCAGGGTTGCTCCTCGCGGCGGACCATGAGCTCGTCGTGATGCGCGGTGGCCCGCCAGTGAACCCGGCGCATGTCGTCGCCGTGCCGGTACGACCGCACGGTGGCGTCTTCCTCGCCGGCGCTGGCGACCGAGCGCGGGCGGCTCTCACCGCTACCGCTCCATTCGCCAACCAGGCGCACCGAGGGCAGCGGCACCACCGTCGGAGTGACCGTGATCGTCGCGGTCTCGCTGAATGCCCGCCGCAGCTCGACCAGCCCGAACGGGTCGGTGATCCGCACCGTGAGCGGCCCCAGCGTGTATCGCCCCCGCAGGTCGGCTCGCACGTCGTAGCTGACCTCACGGCGAAACCTCGACCACACATGGTCGAGTACGAATCGGGGCCGGTTGCCCAACGCGTACGGCAAGGTGTCCTCGACGAGCAGCACGCCGGCCGGGATCCGGGCCAGGTTCTGCAGCACCAGCCGAACGGTCGCCGGGGTGCGGACCGGTGTGCGCGGCGGCTCCACCAGCCGGGAGGCGGCCAGTCGGACCCGACTGCGCAGCGCGACGAGAAGGCTGACCAGCGGGAGGGCGAGCAGGAGGATTCCCACCCGCAGCAGGTCCTGCTGGCCGACCCCGATCGCGGCTGCCGACGCGAGTGCTCCGGCGGTGACGAACAGGCCGCCACGCCGGGTCAGGCCGGACAGCGCCTTGCCCACGAGCTACCTTGCTCCGGATCCGTTGGCGTCGGGCTGCGGCACCCTGGTGAGTAGGTCGGCCACGATCTGCGACGCGTCGCGCCGGCCGATCTGGGCCTCGGCGGTCGGCAGCAGCCGGTGCGCCAGGACGGGACCGGCGAGGTGCTGGATGTCGTCGGGGAGGACGTACTCACGGTCGTTCAGGGCGGCCCAGGCCTTGGCAGCGCGGACCAGGTGGAGCGTGGCGCGGGGCGATGCCCCGAGCCGCAGGTCCGGAGCGCGGCGGGTCGCGTTGGCCAGCGCAACGCAGTACCTCTTCACCGCCGGTGAGACGTAGATTCCGCGCACGATGTCGACCAGCTTGGCGACGTGCGCGGCGTCGGCAACCGGTTCGAGCACGTCGAGTGCCGCGGCGCCACCGTGCGCCTCGATCATCTCCATCTCATCGGACTCGCCGGGGTATCCCATCGCGAGCCGGGCCATGAACCGGTCTCGCTGGGCCTCCGGCAATGGATAGGTGCCCTCCATCTCGACCGGGTTCTGCGTGGCCACGACCATGAACGGCGGGTCGAGCGGGTACGTGGTGCCGTCCACGGTGACCTGACGCTCTTCCATGGCCTCGAGCAGAGCCGACTGGGTCTTGGGCGAGGCCCGGTTGATCTCGTCGCCCACGACGATGTTCGCGAAGACGCCGCCCGGCTTGAACTCGAACGTACGGGTCTGCTGGTTGAAGACGGACACGCCGGTGACGTCGCTGGGCATCAGATCCGGGGTGAACTGGATCCGCCGGACCGAGCAGTTGATCGATCTTGCCAGCGACTTGGCGAGCATGGTCTTGCCTACGCCGGGCACGTCCTCGATGAGCAGGTGGCCCTCGGCCAGCAAGGCCGTCAGGGCGAGCCGGATGACCTCCGGTTTGCCCTCGATGACGGTCTCGACTGCCGTCTGAATCCGGTCGGCCGTCTCGGCGAGCTCCGTCAGATCGGGCGTGGACGCCTCGTCCATGCGGGCGTGCACATCACGGGGGGTCGTCGGACTCTGGGTCACTCGTGCCTCCTGCGGCTCGCCGCCCGCACCGTACCGAGTCCGGCGCTGCTCGCCGCTACCCGACCCTGGCGGATTTATCCGTCATGCCCACCGTACGGCCCAACGCCGAGAGTTCGGCAGGTAGTTCCCACCGATCGTTACGCCGCCGACGCCTCGCCGGTTCACGTTCGATTGCCGGTCGGTGGCGCGCTCAGGGAGCAATTGTGGACTGCAGTGGTGCAGAGTGGGGTACAGTGGCGCACAGTGGAGGATCTTTGGGCCAATCAGGTGGGAGGTGGTGGCCGTGTTCCTCGGCACCCATGCTCCGCGCCTGGACGACAAGGGGCGCCTGTTCCTCCCGGCGAAATTCCGCGACGAGCTGTCCGACGGCGTGGTGATCACGAGGGGTCAGGAGCGTTGCCTCTACGTGTGGCCACGCGCCGAGTTCCTCCGCTTCACCGAGCAGTTGCGCGCAGCGCCCATCACCCACCGTGGTGCCCGCGACTTCGCCCGCATGCTGGCTGCCGGAGCGAGCGACGAGGTACCGGACAAGCAGGGCCGGGTCACGATTCCCGGCGGTCTGCGGGGCTACGCGGGGCTCGAGCGCGACTGCACGGTCGTCGGCGCCATGACCAGGGTCGAGATCTGGGACACCGGCGCCTGGGAGACCTACCAGTCGGAGAAGGAGCCGTTGTTCGCCGACATCTCCGAGGAGGTGCTGCCCGGCATCTTCTGACGACGCCTGCTGATCGGCCCGCACTGCGTTCCGTCGCCGACGTACGCCGAGGCCTCCAGCCCGCTCGCCACCACCTGACGCACCTTCCCCGGCGCCAGGAGGAAGACACCACTGCCGAGCGGGCGGGGACCTGGTCGTACGAGCGGAGATCAGGACCAGACACCCGGGGGGTCGAGGCGGATGGACCGGACGGCGAACGCGACGCGGGCATGGATGGCGCCCGCGGCGGCGGGCTGAGCCGTGTCGGCTCGCCAGCACGTCCCCGTCATGCTCGACCGGGTCGTCGAGTTACTCGCCCCCGCCCTGGATCGCGCGGGAACCGTGGTCGTGGACGCGACGCTCGGTCTCGGCGGGCACGCCGAGGCACTGCTGCTTCGTTGCCCGGCGACCCGGCTGGTTGGACTCGACCGGGATCCAGCAGCCCTGGCCAGCTCACGTGAGCGACTGGCGCGCTTCGGTGACCGGGTCCAGACCGTGCACGCGGTCTACGACGAGCTCCCGGACGTGCTGACCCGGCTCACGCTTCGCGAGGTCGACGGTGTGCTGTTCGACCTCGGCGTCTCTTCGATGCAGCTGGACGAGGTGGAGCGCGGGTTCGCGTACGCGAAGGACGCCCCGCTGGACATGCGGATGGATCCCACCAGAGGGCCGACGGCGGCAGACGTCCTCAACGGCTACGCCGCAGCCGACCTCGCACGGGTGCTCCGCGAGTACGGAGAAGAGCGGTTCGCGCGCAAGATCGCCGCCGCCGTCGTCCGTGAACGGGAGCGGGCCCCGTTCACGACTAGTGGACGGCTGGTCGATCTGCTGCGTGCGACCATCCCGGCGGCGTCGCGACGGACCGGGGGGCACCCCGCCAAGCGCACCTTCCAAGCACTTCGGATCGAGGTGAACGGCGAACTGGCCGGGCTGGAGCGAGCCCTGCCGGCGGCGATCGACGCGCTGGCCGTCGGTGGGCGGATCGTGGTGCTCTCGTACCACTCGCTCGAGGACCGGCTGGTCAAGCGGACGCTCGCTCGGGGGGCGTCGAGCACCACGCCTCGGGACCTGCCGGTCGAGTTGCCCGAGCACCGCCCGACGCTGCGTCTGCTCACCCGCGGGGCCGAGGCGCCGCAACCGGCCGAGGCCGAGGCGAACCCTCGCGCGGCCTCGGCGAAGCTGCGCGCTGCCGAGCGGCTGCGGAGAGCCGCATGAGCCCCGCGGCGGCGTTCGGCGCAGCAGCACGCCGGGTCATGCCGGGCCGGCAGTCGAACCGTGCCGAGCTCCGCCTGGTTCCGGCGCGTGCTCTACGGCCGCGAAGGGCGCCCTTCGTCGTCCTGGTGCTGCTCCTGCTCGGCTTCGGACTGGTCGGCCTGCTGGCACTCAACACATCGCTGCAGCAAGGGTCGTTCGAGCTGACCGAGCTCGAGCGGGAGACGGCGCTGCTGCGCGACCGCCACGCGGTTCTCGCCGACGACGTGGCCCACCGCTCCGCCCCTGGCGTGCTGGCCGAGCGCGCCCGCTCGCTCGGAATGGTGCCCAACGAGGCTCCGGTCTTTCTCCAGGTCGACCCGGGCGGATCCGGATGACGGGGGACGACCGCCGAGAGGTCGGCCGCCGAACCCGCGGCGGCTCCACACCCAGGACACGAGTCGCGGCCACCACCTCGGGTGGGCAGGGCTCGGCGGCCGGCACGGGTCGAGACCGTCGTGGCGGGTCGGGGAGCAGCCGCGCCAAGAAGTCGATGGCGGCGGAGTCCAGGTCGCGGCGTCCGGCGGCGTCCAGCGCCCAACGCCCCGCTGCGTCGAGGTCTCCGCGTGCGAGCCCGTCCAGCACGGCAGGCGCCACAGCGTCGAGGTCCTCGCGTGCGAAGCCGTCCGGCACCGTGCGCCGGCCAGCCTCCCGGCCGGCTCCGAAGGTGAAGCGGCCGAAGCGGCCGCCCCGCACCGTCCGGCTCGCCAACCCCCGGCGCCGGCTGCACGTGACACTGGTGCTGGTCTGCGTCCTGCTCTCGCTCCTGGCCGGGCGGCTCGTCCAGCTGCAAGGGCTCGATGCGTCGACGTACGCAGTGGCTGCCGGCAACGACCGGCTGCGTACGGTGACGATTCCGGCCATGCGCGGCCCGATCCTGGACCGTGACGGTGAACCGCTGGCGCGGTCGGTCGAGGCCTACGACCTGACCGTCGACCAGACGCTGGTCACGAATCCGGCGGCGTACGCGCTTCAGCTCGACACCGTGCTGGATGCCGACGCGCGGACCATCCAACGGACGCTGACCGGGGACAAGCGCTTCGCCTACGTCGCGAAGAAGGTCACGCCCGAGACGTGGCGGGCGGTCCAGGAGATGGGCCTGCAAGGGATGAACGCCGAGCCTGCGTCGCAGCGGGCCTACCCGGCCGGGACCGTGGCCGGCAATGTCGTGGGGTTCACCGGAGCCGAAGGTCACGGTCTGGCCGGAGTGGAACTGTCCATGGACACGACCCTCGCCGGCGTCGACGGACAGGTGACCTGCCAGAAGAGTGCGGGCGGCCAGTGCATCCCGCTCGGGAACGGCAGCAGTGACGAGGCCGTGGAGGGCCAGGGTCTACGGCTGACGATCGACCGCGACGTGCAGTGGTACGCCGAACAGGCACTCGCCAGGGCCGTCACCAAGGCGCGCGCGGATGGCGGCGTCGTGGTCGTCGAGGACGTCCGGACCGGCGAGATCGTGGCGATGGCGACGAGCCCGCTCGTCGATCCCAACGAGCCGGGGGAGACCGACGAGAGGAATCGACGCAACCTCGCGGTGGAGGAGGCGTACGAACCGGGCTCGGTCTTCAAGCCGCTGACGATGGCAGCGGTTGTCGAAGAGGGGATGGCCGGACCGGCCACGGTGTTCTCGGTGCCGGACCACATATCTCGCAGCGGTGAGACGATCAACGACTACTACGACCACCCGCAGCAGCAGATGACGCTTGCGGGCGCGATGGCGAAGTCCAGCAACATAGGGACCTTGCTTGCC
The DNA here is from genome assembly GCA_046727475.1 of Actinomycetota bacterium. Taxonomy (GTDB): domain Bacteria; phylum Actinomycetota; class Actinomycetes; order Jiangellales; family Jiangellaceae; genus DAIUDS01. The sequence goes on from JBKPCP010000126.1 coordinate 7,217, forward strand.
GCCGAGCGCATCGACAAGGACGCCTTCCACGACCACCTCGTCGACTTCGGGTTGGGCTCGAAGCCGGGTCTCGGCCTCCCCGGCGAGAGCGCGGGCCAACTGCCGGCGGACTGGTCGGACCTGACCCGGGACACGATCGCGTTCGGGCAGGGCGTGTCCGTGAGCACGGTTCAGATGGCGTCGGCGTACGCCACCATTGCGAACGGTGGCCTACGGTTGGAGCCGCGGCTCATCGCAGCGACGATCGACGCCGACGGCACCGAGACACCGGCAACGCCCGCCGTCGCCGAGCGTGTGATCAGCGAAGAGACCGCCGACGCGGTGACGCTGATGATGGAAGGCGTCATGGGCGAGGACGGCACCGGGCGCTCGTCCGGCGTCGAGGGCTACCGGGTCGCGGGCAAGACCGGTACGGCGCAGCGTGTCGATCCCGCCTGCGGGTGCTACCGCGACTACAACGCCTCCTTCATGGGCTTCGCGCCGGCGGACGATCCCCGTTACGTCGTAGCCGTATCGCTGCTGAACCCGCAGAGGGGCAACTCCGGTGGCGCCCTCGCCGGGCCCGTGTTCTCCGACGTCATGGCGTTCACGCTGGCCCAGATGGGCGTCGCACCCACCGGAACCGAACCGCCGACGGTCAAGCTCTTCGCTGGCTGACCGCCGTCGCCGGGCCGTGTCGGGGTCTCGCGTCGCACGGCCGTCGACACCGCTCACTGGTCGCCAGGGCGCTCCAGTAGCCTCTCGGAGCGATGCCCGAGCGACTCTCGCTGCGCCCGCAGCACGTGACGCCGCGCCCCCTCGCAGCGATCGCGGCGCTTCTGGGGCTCACCCCGTCGACCGCCGGAGCCGACCCCGTGGTCACGGGCGTAACCCACGACTCACTGCAGGTGCGCCCGGGGGACCTCTACGCCGCGCTTCCCGGCGCCCGCACACACGGCGGCACCTTCGCCGCGGCAGCGGCAGCAGCCGGTGCCGTCGCGGTGCTGACTGACAGCGCAGGCGCCGAGATGGTTTCGGGGCTGCCGACGCTCGTCGTCGCCGAGCCGCGGACCCGCCTCGGTGAGGTGGCAGCGCACGTCTATGGGCAACCGGCCCGCGACCTGCTGATGTTCGGCGTGACGGGCACGAACGGCAAGACCACGACCGCGTATCTCCTCGAGTCGGGGCTGCGGGCGGCCGGCCACCGGACCGGGCTGCTGGGCACCGTCGAGACCCGCGTCGGAGACCAGCGTGTGGCCAGCGTCCGCACCACTCCGGAGGCGACCGACGTCCACGCGCTGCTGGCGGTCATGCGCGAGCGTGGCGTCACGGCCTGCGCGATGGAGGTGTCGAGCCACGCGCTGGTCTATGGTCGCGTCAACGGCATCGGGTACGACGTCGTGGGCTTCACGAACCTCTCGCAGGACCACCTGGACTTCCACGCCGATCTCGACGAGTACTTCGCCGCCAAGGCCGACCTGTTCACTGCCGAGCGGGCACGGCGTGGCGTGGTGTGCGTCGACGATGTGTTCGGACGCACGCTCGCGGACCGGTCCACGCGGTCGGGCGCCGTGCCGATCGCCACCTTCGCGACCCAGTCGACCGGCGTCGCGGCTACGGCGTCCGCCGACTGGCGGGTCACGGCCCGCGAGGTCGCGGCCGACGGCTCCACGAGGGCCCAGCTCGAACACCGCGACGGCCGCCGGTTCCCGGTCACCTCACCGATCCCGGGCGAGTTCAACGTGGCCAATGCCGCCCTCGCGATCCTCATGCTGGTGGAGGCGGGCGTGGAACCGGCCGTTGCGGCACGCGGTGTCGCCGCCTGCCCTGGAGTTCCAGGGCGGATGCAGCGCGTGCCGGGCAAACCCGACGATCCGCTGGTGGTGGTGGACTACGCGCACACTCCCGACGCGGTCGAGACGGTCCTGCAGGCCCTGCGGCCGTCGACCAAGGGCCGGCTCGTCGTCGTGATCGGTGCCGGTGGTGACCGTGACTCGCGCAAGCGCCCGCTCATGGGGGCCGCGGCCGCGCGGTTCGCCGACGTGGTGGTCGTCACCGATGACAACCCACGGTCGGAGGACCCGGAGCAGATCCGGGCCGCCGTCCTGGCCGGGGCGAAGGCGACACCGGGGGAAAGCGAGATCGTCGAGGTGGGCGACAGGCGCGAGGCGATCCGCGCCGGCCTGGAAACGGCGGTCGGGCCGGACGACACGGTGGTCGTCGTCGGCAAGGGGCACGAGCAGGGACAGGAGATCGAAGGAGTCGTGCATCCCTTCGACGACCGGGTCGTGCTGCGGCAGCTCCTCCGCGAGCGCGACGACCGGCGCGGCGATGGGCACCAGGAGGCGACCCGGTGATCCCCCTCACGCTGGCCGAGGTCGCGGAGTCGACCGGCGGCCGGCTCGACGCGGTCCCGGATCCCGACCTCACGATCTCCGGGCGCGTCGTCGCCGACTCGCGCGACACCGGCTCCGGTGACCTGTTCGTCGCGGTGCCGGGCGAGCGCGTGGACGGCCACGACTTCGCTCCGGCAGTTGTCGAGGCCGGCGCCGTGGCCGTGGTCGCGCAGCGGCCGGTGGGCGTCCCGGCGATCGTGGTCGACGACACGGTGGCGGCGCTGGGCCGGCTCGCACGTGCCGTGCTCGACCGCCTCGACCGTCCGGTCGTCGTTGGCGTGACGGGTTCGTCCGGCAAGACCAGCACCAAGGACCTGCTCGCGCAGGTGCTCGCGGGCCGGGGGCCGCTGGTCGCGCCGCAAGGGTCGTACAACACCGAGGTGGGCGTGCCATTGACCGTGCTGACGGCGGACGAGAGGACGCGGACACTCGTGGTCGAGATGGGCGCGCGCGGGACCGGGCACATCAGCTACCTGTGCGGCATCGCACCACCGGCGGTCGGCGTCGTGCTCAACGTCGGCTCGGCACATCTCGGCGAGTTCGGCGACCGGGAGGCGATCGCCCGGTCCAAGGCGGAGCTGGTGCAAGCCCTGCCCGAGGACGGCACAGCGGTGCTCAACGGGGACGACCCCCTGGTCCGCCGGATGGCCGAGCAGACCAAGGCGCGGGTGCTCATGGTCGGCGAGTCGGTCCACGCCGACGTGCGGGCGGAGAACGTCGCGCTCGACGGCCAGGGCAAGGCGAGCTTCCGGCTCGTCACGCCCGACGGCACGGCCGGCGTCGTGCTCGGCCTGGTCGGCGCGCACCACGTCGCGAACGCGCTTGCCGCCGCCGGAGCCGCATATGCCCTCGGTATCGACGCCGCGACTGTGGCCGCCGCCTTGTCCGATGCCCGGGCGCTGTCCCGCTGGCGCATGGAGGTCACCGAGCGTCCGGACGGCGTCACGGTCATCAACGACGCATACAACGCCAATCCCGAGTCGATGCGGGCGGCGCTCGACGCTCTGGTCGCACTGGCCCGGGGCGGGCGGACCTGGGCCGTTCTCGGCGAGATGCGCGAGCTCGGCGAAGCTTCGGCCGCGGAGCACGACGCGCTGGGCCGGTTGGCGATCCGGCTCGGCGTGGACCACGTCGTCGCGCTCGGCGAGGGAGCGGGCCCGATCCGGGTCGGCGCGGCTGCCGAACGTTCGCAGGAGGAAGGGGCAGCCTGGGTTCCCGACATCGACGCGGCGCTCGATCTCCTGCGCCAGGAGATAGAGCCGGGTGACGTCGTCTTGGTGAAGGCATCGCGAGCGGTGGGCCTGGAGCGGCTTGCCGACGCACTGCTTCGGGAGGTGGCTCGGTGATCCTCGTCCTGACGGCGGCCGTCGTCGCCCTGATCGTGTCGATCCTCGGCACGCCGGCGGCGATCCGTCTGTTGGTCAGACGGGGCTATGGCCAGCTGATCCGCGACGACGGCCCGACGAGTCACCACACCAAGCGGGGCACGCCGACCATGGGCGGTGCAGTGATCATCCTGGCCGTGCTCTGCGGCTACGCCATGGCGCACCTGGTGCGGCTGTCCGCGCCGTCGGCCTCCGGCTTGCTGGTGCTCTTCCTGATGGTGGGGCTCGGCATCGTCGGCTTCCTCGACGACTTCATCAAGATCACCAAGCAGCGCAGCCTCGGGTTGCGCAGCGGCGCCAAGATCGGCGCCCAGGCAGCGGTCGCTGTCGTGTTCGCCGTGCTTGCCCTGCGCTTTCCCGACGAGCAGGGCTACACACCCGCCTCCGACGCGTTGTCGATCTTGCGAGACACGTCGCTCGAGCTCGGATCCGTCGTGTTCGTGATCTGGGCGTTGATCATGGTGACCGGTGCCTCGAACGGCGTGAACCTCACCGACGGTCTCGACGGGCTCGCGACGGGCGCCTGCGTCATGGTGTTCGGGGCGTACACGCTGATCGGCGTATGGCAGTACAACCAGAGTTGCCAGATCGCTCCGGGTCCGAGCTGCTATGAGCTGCGCGACCCGCTGGACCTGGCGGTCGTGGCGGCGGCCCTGGTCGGAGCCTGCTTCGGCTTTCTGTGGTGGAACGCGTCGCCGGCGAAGATCTTCATGGGCGACACCGGGTCGCTGGCCCTCGGCGGCGCGCTGGCCGGGCTGGCCATCTCGAGCCGGACCGAGATGCTCCTGCTGCTGCTGGGCGGCCTGTTCGCGCTCGTCACGCTCTCGGTCGCGTTGCAGGTCGGCTGGTTCAAGGCGACCGGCGGCAATCGACTGTTCCGGATGGCGCCCCTGCAGCACCACTTCGAGCTCGCCGGCTGGGGCGAGGTCACGATCGTGATCCGGTTCTGGATCATCGCGGGCATGTTCGTCGCGCTCGGGTTGGGCGTGTTCTACGCCGAGTGGGTGGCCGGCGCATGAACGGCCTGTCGTGACCGAGCGCATGTCCGGCACGGAGTGGCTGGTCGGCGCCAGCCGGACCAGCCCCTGGCCGCAGCTGCGGGCCGCGGTAGCAGGCATCGGCACCTCCGGGTTCGCGGCCGCGGACGCCCTGCTGGGTCTGGGCACCCAGGTGACGGTGCTCGACGAGCGCGACGGCGAGGCCGAAGCCGACCGGGCCAGGGTGCTCGAGATCCTCGGCGCCACCGTGCGGTTGGGTGCGGGTGCCACCGACGCGCTCCCGGACGACACCGAGCTCGTCGTCACCTCACCTGGCTGGCGGCCGACGGCACCCCTGCTGGTCGCGGCCGCGAAGAGCGGCGTTCCGGTCTGGGGGGACGTCGAGCTGGCCTGGCGCCTCCGCGACCCGGACCGGCCGGCGCCCTGGCTCGCGCTCACCGGGACGAACGGGAAGACGACGACCGTAGGGATGCTCGCCGAAATGCTGCGGGCGTCCGGTCTGCGGGCCGCGGCGGTGGGAAACGTGGGTTACCCCGTGATCGAGGCGGTGCTGCACCCGGAGCCGTACGACGTCCTGGCGCTCGAGCTGTCCAGCTATCAGCTGCACTGGACGCACACCATGGCGGCACGCTCGGCGGCGGTGCTGAACGTCGCGCCGGACCACCTCGACTGGCACGGATCGATGGCGGCGTACGCGACGGACAAGGGCCGCATCTTCACCGGCGTGCAGGCAGCCTGCGTCTACAACGTCGAGGACCCTGCGACCGAGCGACTGGTGCGTGCGGCGGAGGTCGCCGAGGGGGCCCGGGCGATCGGCTTCACGCTGGGCGTCCCGGCCGTCGGCATGGTCGGTGTCGTCGACGACGTGCTCGTGGACCGGGCCTTCGTGGCCGAGCGGCAGACGTCCGCGGCCGAGCTGGCGTCGGTCGGCGACGTGCGGCCGGCCGCTCCGCACAACATTGCGAACGCGGTGGCCGCTGCGGCGCTGGCCCGCTCGATCGGCGTGCCGGCCGTCGCCGTGCGGGACGGCTTGCGCACGTTCCGACCCGACGCGCACCGGATCGCCGTCGTCGCCACCGTCGGCGGCGTGACCTATGTCGACGACTCGAAGGCCACCAATGCGCACGCCGCCCAGGCGTCCTTGCAGGCCTATGACGACGTCGTCTGGGTGGCCGGCGGACTGGCGAAGGGTGCGTCCTTCGACGAGCTGGTCCAGGCGGTGCGAGACCGCCTGCAGGGCGCGGTCCTGCTCGGCGCCGACCGATCGGTGATCGCCGAAGCGCTGGCGCGACACGCCCCGCAGGTCCCGGTGGTCGAGGTCACCGAGACCGACAATGACGTGATGGACCGAGTCGTGGCGCAGGCAGCTCGGCTGGCCCGGCCGGGCAGCACGGTGCTGCTCGCGCCGGCCTGTGCCTCCATGGACATGTTCGCCAACTACGCCGCGCGCGGGGACGCCTTCGCCGCGGCCGTACGGCGTCATGGCCACCCGCGCTGAGGACCCGCCGCGGTCGTTCCCGGGAGTGGGGTTGGCTGCGCTGTCGCGGTTGCTGCGCCGGCCGCTGGCGTCCTACCACCTGGTGCTCGGCTCTACAGGCCTGCTGCTGGTGCTCGGCCTGGTGATGGTGTTCTCGGCGTCGAGCGTCTTCTCCGAGCGCTTTCACGACTCGCCGTACTACATCTTCGGCCGGCAACTGGCGTGGGTGCTGGCGGCGCTGCCCATCGCTTACCTGGTGTCGAGGATGTCGCCTCGCCTGCTCCGCCGCTTCGCCCTGCCGATGCTGGTGCTCTCGATCGGGCTGCTGCTGCTGACGTACGTGCCCGGGCTCGGCGTCGAGGTCAGCGGCAACCGGAACTGGATCGAGTTCGGCGGCCCGTTCCGGATCCAGCCCTCGGAGCTGGCCAAGCTCGGGCTGGTGATGTGGGGGGCCGACGTCTTCGCCCGCAAGGGCCGGCTGCTCCGACAGTGGAAGCACCTGATGGTGCCGTTCGTGCCGGTGGCCGGGTTCGTCGTCGCGCTCACCGTCGGCCAGGGCGACCTCGGCACCGCGGTGGTGCTCATGGCCGTTGTACTGACGCTGCTCTGGGTCGTCGGCGTCCCCAGCTGGTTGTTCGGTCTGGCCGTCGGGACCATGTCCGTCATCGGCCTGTACTTCGTCATGTCAGCGCAGCACCGGCTCGACCGGGTGCGGCTGTTCTTGAACCCGTTCGCCGATACCGACGACCGCACGTTCCAGGCCGTCCATTCGATCTACGCATTCTCCAACGGCGGCTGGTGGGGGCGAGGGCTCGGCGGCAGCGTCGAGAAGTGGGGCGGTCTGCCGGAGGCGCACACGGATTTCATCTTCGCGATCATTGGCGAGGAGCTCGGGCTGCCCGGGACATTCGTGGTGATCGGCCTGTTCTTCGTGCTCGGCTACGCCGGCATCCGGATCGCCTGGCGCAGCCGTGATCCGTTCGTGCGGCTCGCGGCTGCGGGCTTCACCGGATGGCTGCTTGTTCAGGCCCTGGTGAACATGGGTAGCGTGCTCGCGGTGCTACCCATCGTCGGCATCCCGCTGCCGCTGGTGTCCTACGGCGGCTCCGCGCTCGTCCCGATGCTGGCGGCGGTGGGCATCCTGGTCTCCTTCGCGCGGGAGGAACCGGGAGCGCGCGATGCCCTCGCCGCGCGGCGCCGCACCCGCGCAGAGCGGCGTGGAACCGGGCGCGACCGTCGGCTCGAGAAGCGGCGTGATCGAGGAGGAGTGACCGTCTAGTGCAGGTCGTGCTCGCCGGTGGCGGCAGCGCGGGCCATATCGAGCCGGCCCTCGCCACGGCCGACGCCCTGCGTCGCCACGACCCGTCCGTGCAGATCACGGCGCTCGGCACCGAGCGTGGGCTCGAGACCCGCCTGGTGCCCGAGCGGGGTTACGACCTGGCTTTGGTCCCCGCCGCTCCGCTGCCCCGGCGCCTGACCGGAGACCTGCTCCGGGTGCCGGGTCGGATCCGCGATGCTGTCTTCGAGACGGGGCAGGTCCTGCGCACTCGTCGGGCCGACGTGGTGGTGGGCTTCGGTGGCTATGTGGCACTGCCGGCCTACCTGGCCGCCCGGAGGCTGCACGTGCCGATCGTCGTCCACGAGGCGAATGCGCGGCCCGGTCTGGCCAATCGGATCGGCGCACGCCTGACCCCGTACGTCGCCGTGGCCTCCGCGGGGATCGCGCTCCCGCACGCGGAGCACGTCGGGATTCCGCTACGTCGGGCGGTGTCGACACTGGACCGCACCGCGGTACGCGCGAAGGCCCGCGCCGGGTTCGGGCTGCGTCCAGACCTGCCCACGTTGCTCGTGTTCGGCGGCAGCCAGGGCGCCCGGCGGATCAACACGGCGCTCGTTGCCGCGGCCGAGGCGTTGCGCGCCTCCGGCGTCCAGGTGTTGCACGCCGTGGGTGCGGGCAACGAGGGAACGGTCGTCCCCATCGGGGGCGAGGTGCCGTATGTCGTCGTGTCGTACCTCGACCGGATGGAGCTCGCCTACGCCGCCGCCGACCTCGCGCTGTGCCGTGCAGGCGCCATCACGTGCGCCGAGCTGACGGCGGTCGGGCTGCCGGCCGTCTATGTCCCGTTGCCGCACGGCAACGGTGAGCAGCGGTTGAACGCCCGGCCAGTGGTCGGGGCGGGCGGCGGGATCCTCGTCGACGACGCCGACCTGACCGGCGAATGGGTCCGCGACCACGTACCCTCCCTGGTGACCGATCGCCGGCGGCTGGACGCCATGGGGGAGGCAGCGGCTACCCTCGGTCGGCCCGATGCCGACGACCGGCTCGTGGCCATGGTTCGGCGCGCGGTCGCTGGCTCGCGTAGCGGTGGAGGTACCTGGTGATCGTCGCGCCCCCCGAGCGGGTGCTCTCGGCCGAGGAGCTGGGCCGTATGCACTTCGTCGGGATCGGCGGCGCCGGTATGAGCGGTATTGCGCGGATCCTGCTGGCGCGCGGGGTTCGGGTGTCCGGTAGCGACGCGAAGGACTCCGGCGTGCTGGTGGGCCTGCGGGCCATCGGTGCCAGGGTGCACGTGGGTCACCACGCGAGCCACGTGGCCGACGCTGACACCGTCGTCGTCTCGACGGCAATCCGGGTGACGAACCCGGAGGTGGTCGAGGCACGCCGGCGGGGGGTGCGGGTGCTGCCGCGCGCCGCGGCCCTGGCCTCGGTGATGGCCGGCCGTCGCGCGGTGGCCGTCACGGGCACACATGGCAAGACCACCACGACGTCGATGCTGACGGTGGCGCTGCAGCACTGCGGCGCCGACCCGTCGTTCGCGATCGGCGGCAACCTCAACGAGTCCGGGGCGAACGCACACAACGGGACCGGCGAGATCTTCGTGGCCGAGGCCGACGAGAGCGACGGCTCCTTTCTCGCCTACGACCCCGAGGTCGCGATCGTCACCAACGTCGAGGCCGATCATCTGGACAACTACGGCACGACCGACGATTACGTGCGTGCGTTCGACGCCTTCGCCGAGCGCGTGACGGGCTTCCTCGTGGTGTGCGCCGACGATCCGGGTGCGCGCGCCCTGGGGGAGCAGGCCCGGGCCCGCGGGCTGGACGTCCGGACCTACGGGGAGTCGCCCGGCGCCGACATGCGCGTCGCCGAGTTGGATCTCACCGGTACCGGGGTGTCATTCGAGCTGGTCGCCCGTGGACGGCGACAGGGGCGCGTGACGCTGCGGCTGCCCGGACGGCACAACGCACTCAACGCGGCGGCTGCGTTCACGGCCGGGCGGGGCCTCGGCTTCCCGAGCGGAGAACTGCGCGACGGGCTGGCCGGCTTCACCGGGACACGCCGCCGGTTCGAGCTCAAGGGCTACGCGGCCGGCGTGTGGGTCTATGACGACTACGCGCACCACCCCACGGAGGTCGCTGCCGTGCTGGCCGCGGCGCGCCCGCTGGCCCGAGACGGCCGCGTGGTCGCGATCTTCCAGCCGCACCTGTTCAGCCGCACCCGCGTCTTCGCGTCGGAGTTCGGCAAGGCCCTGGGCGCGGCCGACGAGGTCATCGTCATGGACGTCTACGCCGCCCGGGAGGACCCCGAGCCCGGCGTCACCGGCGCGCTGGTGGCCGCGTCCGTGCCACTGCCCCACGAGCTGGTGACGTACGAGCCGTCGTGGTCGGCGGTCCCGTCCGTGGCGGCGGCCCGGGTTCGGGAGGGCGACGTCGTGTTCACGTTCGGTGCCGGCGACGTCACCCTGATCGGACCGGAGATCCTGGAGCT
>JBKPCP010000127.1:0-17399 GCA_046727475.1 Actinomycetota bacterium
GACAGGAACTCGGCCTTGGCGAAGTCGTCCTCGTAGACTTGGTCGAGAGCGTCGCCGATCGAGTTGTCGCCTACCTGCTCGATGCGCAGGTCCGGGTGTGCCGCGGCAATGCCGGTGACCACACCCTTGACGTCACGGGCCGCCTGCTCGGCGGCCACGTCCTTCTGCTCGTCGGTACCGCTGCCTTCGGCGAGCGAGACCTCGACGAGCTGCGACGTGCCGTCGGACGACGCGACGGGTTCGCTCACAGCCGCGACGCCTGTCAGTCCGGTGAGGCCCTCGTCCAGCTCCCCGAGGGCGTCACTCGTCGCGGAGGCTTCGAGGCGGCCGCCGTCGGCATTCTGGATCAACACCGACTCGCTGGGCAGTTCCCCGAACTCGGCGTCGAGAAGGGCGCGGTCGGCCGCCGCGGAGGCGCCGATCGTCTCGTCGCCATCGTCGATCTCCTTGGACCCGATGGCGCTGCCACCGACCACGGCGGCCGCGACGAAGGCGATCCAGAGTAGGAGCGCGGTCCAGCGGTGCCGGGCACTCCAGGTGGCGATGGCGACGACGGGGCCGCGCGGTCGGGTCCGGGGTGGATCAGGTCGGGTCGGCAGGACGGTGATCGTTGGCGCGGTCATGACGGCTCCTGGAGAAGGTCTGGTGTAGTCGCTCCAGAGCCTGGTCCTCGCAGGCCGTCAGCACAGTCCGGGATGCTCCCGAATTCGGGGTAGGGGTAGCCCCCGTATCAACCCGGGGAAGGCCATGGCTCGGCCGTCGCCAATTCGACGGTCAGGCGACCGCCGCAGGACGAAGGTTCACGATCGCGACGAGACGGCTTCGTCGACGGCAACCGACGGTTCCGGGCCCGACGCCGCCACTGCTCGTGACGCAACCCGCTCTCGCGACCCAGTCTTTCTCTCGAGCCGGACGGCGACACCGAGGCCGAACAGGATGACGGCGCCACCGACGAGACCGTCGACGAGGTAATGATTCGCGGTCAGGACGATCGACGCGAACATCAGCACGGGGAGTACGACGCCGGCGATCCGTGTGACCCGGTGACGTGCCAGGGTGACCAGGGCGATTCCCAGCAACAGCACCCAGCCGAAGTGCAGGCTGGGCATCGCCGCGTAGTCGTTGACGAGCGACGGATCGGTGAGCGTCCGGTACGTGCTGGCGCTCTGCTCGACCGTGTCGACGAATCCGTACTGCGGCAGGAATCGCGGCGGCGCGAGCGGGTACAGCGCGAAGATCACCAAGCTCAGCGCGCCCGAGGCCAGGATCGCGTTGCGGAACCGCGGGTACTGCGCGGGCCTCCTGACGAGCAGCCAGCCGAGAGTCACCATGATCATCGGCCAGTAGCCGATGTAGAGCAGGTTGACCGCTCGGACGAGCACCTCGTTGCCAAGGATCGCACCCTGCAGTTCTGGCTCGACGAATATGCCGAGCGCGCGCTCGAACGCGATGACCTGCTCTGCGTTGTCGAACGCGACGGGGATGCGGTCGCTCGTCAGCCCTCGGACGAGCGTGTAGAGCAGTGCGGCCGTGGCGATCAGGGTCACTTCGCGGGCTAGGGTGCCCTTTGCCCGCCATCCGTTGGACTGTGCAGGTTCGTCGGCGTGAAGCACGTTGGCGGTCACAGTGGCACCTCCCCCGAACCCGTCTCGTCGCAACCAATCCTCGTCCCCATTCTCTCGAAGCGCAGTCGGGGATGCCCCTATTTCCGGATCGGGGAAAGCCCTGACTTTTATGGGACTTCGGTCACGACCGCCCGGTCGCAGGCGCCGTTACGGGAGAAGGATGCAGGAAGGGCTCGGCGTCTCCACGCTGATCCCGGTGGCTGTCGGCACACCCGTCGTCGCGTCGACACGGAAGCTGGTGAGGCTGCCGGAGAACTGGTTGCCGACGTAGAGCCACTCGCCCGCGAGCACCAGGTCCCGCGGGTGTTCCCCACCGCATGGCACGGTCGTCGCCAACCGCAGGTCCGCCGGGCCCTCGTCGATGGCGAGGACGGAGATGCTGTCGTGTCCGCGGTTGGCGACGTAGCAGAAGCGACCGTCCGCAGAGACGCGGATCGCGGAAGGGAGGTTCGCAACGGCGGCGGCAGGGACCGTCGAGACAGGGTTGCCGACGGCGAGCACTTCGGGTTCCAGAACACGCACGGTCGAGTCGAGCTCGCCGGCTAGGTACACGCGGCGGCCATCGGGGTGGAAGGCGAGGTGCCGCGGGCCGGTGCCTGCCGGCAGCGTCATCTCACCGTTGGCGACCAGCCGCCCGGTGTCGGTGTCCAGCCGGTACCGGTACACCGTGTCGGTGCCGAGATCCACAGCGAGCACGTACCGGCCGGAGGGTTCGGTGACCACCATGTGCGCGTGCGGCCCGTCCTGTCGGTCGCGCACCGGGCCGCTCCCCTCGTGGTGCACGAGGTCCGTCCGCTCGCCGAGGTCGCCGTCGTCTTGGACGGGGTGGACGGCGACGGAGCCCGACACGTAGTTGGCGGTCAGCACGTAGCGGCCACTCGGATGGACCGACAGGTGACATGGGCTCGTCCCGCCGGTCGGCCGTGAACCGAGCGCTCGCAGGCCGTCGCCCTCGACTGCGAAGGCGGCGACTCGGCCGCCCTCAGGGTGCTCGAGCACGGCGTAGAGCGTGCCCCCGTCCGGCGCGAGTGCGAGATACGACGGGTTGTGGACCTCGATGCCTGGCCGTACGGCCATATCGGCACCGTCGACATCGAGGATCCCGATGCCGAGATCGCCGTAGCGGCCCAGGTAGCCCAGCACAGCGACCTCCTCGTCGACGTCCGGCTCTACCGTAGGCGCGTGCCGACGACCTTGCTGGACGGGATCGGGCTGCTGGTGACCGGGGCGCCGGAGCACGGCGACGGTTCGCCGCTGGGTGAGATCCCCGACGCCGGGCTGGTGGTCGACGCCGGAGGCCTGGTCGCCTGGGTGGGGCCCTCGGCGCGGGCGCCCGCGGCCGACACCCGCGTCGACGCGGGTGGGCGATGTGTGATCCCGGGCTTCGTCGACAGCCATGCGCATCTCGTCTTCGCCGGCGACCGCTCCGCGGAGTTCGCCGCCCGCATGGCGGGCCGAGCCTACGAGGCGGGCGGCATCCATACGACGGTCGCGGCAACTCGTGCGGCGCCGGACGACGTCCTCACCGCCAATCTGGCCGGGTTGGTGGCGGAGATGCGGCGTCAGGGCACGACGACCGTCGAGGTCAAGAGCGGGTACGGGCTGACCGTGCACGACGAGGCCCGTGCCCTTGCCCTCGCCGGTCAGGTCACCGACGACACCACCTTCCTCGGTGCGCACGTCGTGCCGAGCGAATTCGCCTCGCGTCCCGACGACTACGTCGACCTGGTGGTCGGCGAGATGCTCGACGCCTGTGCGCCGCACGCTCGCTGGGTCGACGTGTTCTGCGAGCGTGGCGCATTCGGGGCCGACGCGGCCCGGACCGTCCTGGCCGCCGGGTTGGAGCGCGGTCTTGGTGCACGCGTGCACGCCAACCAGCTCGGTCCGGGTCCCGGCGTCCAGCTCGCCTGCGAGCTTGGTGCGGCGAGCGCCGACCATTGCACCCACCTGTCCGACGACGACATCGCGGCACTCGCCGGTTCGGACACCGTGGCGACGCTCCTGCCCGGCGTCGAGTTCTCGACCCGGTCTCCGTACCCGGATGCTCGGCGGTTGCTGGACGCGGGCGTGACGGTGGCCCTGGCGACCGACTGCAACCCCGGGTCGTGTTTCACGTCGTCGATGCCGTTCTGCATCGCATTGGCGGTCCGCGAAATGAGGATGACGCCCGCGGAGGCGCTGTGGGCGGCAACGCTCGGAGGCGCCAGCGCGCTTCGTCGGGCGGAAATCGGCCGGCTTGTGCCCGGGGCGCGCGCCGATCTGGCCGTCCTCGACGCCCCGTCGTACGTCCACCTGGCCTACCGCCCAGGCGTTCCCCTGATCGCCGCGGTCTGGCGTCGCGGCCGACCCGAGCCATTAACGTGGCAGTCATGAGGATGAGCGCCGAGCTGGAAGCCGCCTTCTCGGAGCAGATCACACTCGAGCTGGCGTCATCGATCGCATATCTGCAGCTGGCGACCGCCCTGGACGCCGCCGACCTGCCGGGGATGGCGTCCTGGATGCGCATCCAGTCCGACGAAGAGCGGCGGCATGCCCAGAAGTTCACCGATCACGTCCTGGCCCGAGGGAACGTTCCCAGGATCGGGGCGATCGACGCGCCGACACATCCCGGTGCCGGAGCGGTGCAGGCCTTCGAGGCGTCTCTGGCGCACGAGCAGCGGGTCTCCGAGGCGATCAGGCATCTCTACCGAGCGGCCCAGGAGAGTGGCGACGTCGACAGCCTGCCGTTGCTGTCGTGGTTCATCGAGGAGCAGGTCGAGGAGGAGTCGACGGTCTCGGAGATCCTCGGCCGGCTGCGACGGATCGGCGACGACGGCTCGGCACTGCTCTTCCTGGATTCCGAGCTCGGCTCGCGCTCACACACCTCTCGTGATCATCGGCATCCTCCGATGGCATAGGCCGGAACTGCCGGTGATCACGGGGGATTCGGCTTCGCGGCCGCGGGCGGCATGACGGCGGCGCGCGCTGCACCGGCGAGCTGAGCCGCGGCTGCCTCGAGCGGACCCCTCCCGACGAAGGCCCGCCACGGAACTGCGATGGCGAGTGCGACGACGACGTGCCAGAGGAAGGCATCGTCGGTCTCGCGGGGCAGCGGACCGGAGAGCAACAGGACGTGGGTCGTGTAGAGCGTGAACGTCATGCTTCCGATCGCGGCGAGCGGCCAGAGCGCCGTTCGCGCAACCCGGACGAGCAGCAGCATCGCGCCCAGCACCATGCATGCCGTGCCGATCGTGTGCAGCAGGTCGAACGGTGAGCCCGAGTGCGGTGCGACCACCGCGAGCCACCACCAGCTCGACGTCGGGGTGGTGCCGAAGAACGAGGTCGTCAGGGCCAGCTCCAAGGACCGCCCGGCTATGGGAGTTCCGGCCGCGCCGGCTGCCTCGAGCCTCTCGAAGCCCCCACCAGGGTGCAGGAAGAGCCAGGAGGTCGCCCATGCCGCCGCCGCCACCGCGGCGCCGCCGACCAGAACATTGCGTGCGACGCGGGAATCCCGCAGGGCCAGCCGCCCCACGCCTAGCCCGGCCAGCAGATATGCCATCCACGTCAGGACCGGGTAATACCCGGTCACAGTGATCTCGCGGATGAGTTGAAGCGGGTCCCCGAGCGACTCCATGGACGGGTTGCCGAACGAGGGCGCCGGCATGGAGGGGCGAATCGCCTGGCTCACGACGGGAGCGAGTACCGCCCAGGCGGCCGCCAGCGGCAGCAAGGTTCGCGCCGACAACCCCAGGAACGGGGTGGTCGCCGCGAAGAAGATCGCGTAGTACGCAAGGATCACGGCGACACCGGAGTCGAAACCGCCGAGGAACAGGCCCACGTAGAACAGCACCAGGGACCGGGCGAGAGTGCCGGCGGCGGCCGCACCGAGCTGACGCCCCCGCGGTGGCGTGGGGCCTCCGCTGGCGAGGGCCAGCCCCACCCCGGCCAACACGGCGAACAGGGCCGCGGAGCGTCCGCTCGCGACCAGGTAGGCGGTGCTGGCGGTCCCGTCGTCGTCGATCCGGGGCAGGATGTGGATGGACATCATGCCGATCAGGGCGACGCCACGGGCGGCGTCGACGCCGAGCAGCCTTCTGGCCGCGCCCAGCTTCGTGTCCGGGCCTGCGCTGACGGGTGGCGCGCTCACCACACGAGGTCGGCGATCCAGCGCACGAGTGGTAGGACCGCCGGAGCGCTCACGACCAGGAGGCCGACGGCAGCCAGCAACGCGACAAGACGGATCCTGACGTTGGGCCCGCCGGTTTCGTCGCGCATGCGGCGCAGCATGGTGCAGAGCCTAAGTCGCGTCAGCGCGACACGGGAAGCAAGCCTGGTCGCCCGTCCGCCGGCCACGATGGGAATGATGCGGCTGGTTCAGTCGTTGCCAGTACACTAGTTGAGCGTGGTCGACTCAAGACTGCGCTTGACACCGCGCTGCGGGTAAGAATACTTGAGCGATTGACACTCAACGCAGGAATCCGGAAGGGATCAGCGTCATGGCACGAGCCGTAGGAATCGACCTCGGGACGACCAACTCCGTCGTCGCCGTCCTCGAAGGCGGCGAGCCCACCGTCATCGCGAACGCCGAAGGAGCCCGCACCACACCGTCGGTGGTCGCGTTCGCGAAGAACGGTGAGATCCTTGTCGGCGAGGTCGCGAAGCGGCAGGCGGTCACCAACGTCGACCGCACCATCCGGTCGGTGAAGCGCGAGATGGGCACGGACTGGAAACGCGAGATCGACGGGAAGACGTTCACCGCGCAGCAGATCTCCGCATTTGTGCTGCAGAAGCTCAAGCGTGACGCCGAGGCCTACCTTGGCGAGACCATCACCGACGCGGTCGTCACCACCCCGGCGTACTTCAACGACGCCCAGCGCCAGGCCACCAAGGAGGCCGGCGAGATCGCCGGTCTCAACGTGCTGCGGATCGTCAACGAGCCCACGGCGGCCGCTCTGGCCTATGGCCTGGACAAGGGTGAGAAGGACCAGACGATCCTCGTCTTCGACCTCGGCGGCGGCACGTTCGACGTGTCCCTCCTCGAGATCGGCGAAGGCGTCGTCGAGGTCAAGGCGACCAACGGCAACAACCACCTCGGTGGCGACGACTGGGACCAGAAGATCGTCGACTGGCTGGTCGACCGGGTCAAGGCGACCCACGGCATCGACCTGTCCAAGGACAAGATCGCCATGCAGCGCGTCCGCGAGGCGGCCGAGCGGGCGAAGATCGAGCTCTCGTCGAGCACCCAGACCTCGATCTCCCTGCCCTACATCGCCCAGGATGCCGAGAAGAACCCCGTGCACGTCGACGAGCCGATCTCGCGCGCCCAGTTCGAGCAGATGACGAGCGACCTGCTCGGCCGCTGCAGGCCGCCGTTCGAGCAGGTCATCCGCGATGCCGGCATTTCCGTGGACTCGATCGACCACGTGGTCCTGGTCGGCGGCTCGACTCGGATGCCCGCCGTCGTCGACCTCGTGCGAGAGCTCACCGGCGGCAAGGAGCCCAACAAGGGCGTCAACCCCGACGAGGTCGTGGCCGTCGGCGCCAGCCTCCAGGCCGGTGTCCTGCGCGGAGAGGTCAAGGACGTCCTGCTGCTCGATGTCACCCCGCTGTCGCTCGGCATCGAGACGAAGGGCGCCGTCATGACCAAGATCATCGAGCGAAACACGACGATCCCGACGAAGCGCTCGGAGGTCTTCACCACGGCCGACGACAACCAGCCCTCGGTGATGATCCAGGTCTACCAGGGCGAGCGTGAGATGGCCCGCAGTAACAAGTCGCTGGGCAACTTCGAACTAACCGGGCTGCCGGCGGCTCCCCGCGGCATCCCACAGATCGAGGTCACGTTCGACATCGACGCCAACGGAATCATGCACGTGTCGGCCAAGGATCTCGGTACCGGCAAGGAGCAGTCGATGACGGTCACCGGCGGCTCGTCCCTCCCCAAGGAGGAGATCGAGCGGATGATGCGGGAGGCCGAGGAGTACGCGGACGAGGACCGTGCCCGCCGCGAGGCCGCCGAGGCGCGCAACCAGGCTGAGGGGCTGGTCTACCAGACCGAGAAGTTCCTGGCCGACAACGCCGAGAAGGTGGGCACTCTGTCCGACGACCTCCGCTCCGACGTCGACACCGCTCTCGCCGACCTGAAGAAGGCGCTCGAGGGTAACGACGACGCCGCGATCAAGTCGGGCACCGAGCGGCTCGCGACCGCGAGCCAGGCGCTGGGTGCGGCGATGTACGCCACTGCACAGCCCTCCGACGCTGCAGCCGGTACCGCCGGCGAGCCGGGCCGGGATGCCGCGGCCGGTGCAGCGGCAGGCGGGGGTGGCCCCGACGAGGATGTCGTCGAGGCCGAGATCGTCGACGAGGAGAAGGGTGACAAGTGACCGACCGGGACCAGAACGGCTTGGATGACGCCGTGGGTCCGGTGGTCCGCGACAAGCGGCGGCTCGATCCGGAGACCGGCGAGGTGCGCGATCACGGGACGGCCGCCCCTGGTCGCGCGCCGGGGCGACACGGTGCGGCCGCGGCCGTCGGCTCGACGGACGAGCCGCTGGCCGCCGCGCAGGCCGAGGCAGCTGAGCGCCTCGACGACCTGCGGCGCCTGCAGGCCGAGTACGTCAACTATCGGCGCCGGGTCGAGCGTGACCGCGAGGCAGTCCGGGAGAATGCGATCGCATCTGTGCTCGGCGAGCTGTTGGGTGTGCTCGACGACATCGGGCGGGCGCGTGACCACGGCGACCTCAACGGCGGGTTCCGGTCGGTGGGCGAGGCGCTCGAGGCGACCACGACCAAGCTGGGCTTGGTGCGGTTCGGGGAGCCGGGTGACGTGTTCGACCCGACCGTGCACGAGGCGCTCATGCACGAGTACTCCGACGAGGTGACGGTGCCGACGTGCACGCAGGTCCTCACGCCGGGCTACCGGTTCGGCAGCCGGGTCCTGCGGCCGGCTCGCGTCGCAGTCGCGGAGCCCACAGAGGTGCTGCCAACCCCCGAGGACGCCGACGAGCCCGCCACGGGTGACACTGACGACTGAGTACGGGGAGGAGGGGACGGCCGTGAGCACGAAGGACTGGCTCGAGAAGGACTATTACAAGATCCTGGGCGTCCCCAAGGAGGCAGACGCCGCCGCGGTGAAGAAGGCGTACCGCACCCTGGCCCGTGATCTGCACCCCGACCGCAACTCCACCGACAAGCACGCAGAGACCCGGTTCAAGGAGGTCTCGGAGGCCTACTCCGTTCTGTCCAACCCGGAGAAGCGCAAGCAGTACGACGAGGCCCGGTCGTTGTTCGGCAGCGGCTTCAAGGTGCCCAGTGGTGCGGGCGGCCCGGGAGGTACGTTCAACTTCGATCTCGGCGACCTGTTCGGGGGAACGGGCGGCGGTCAAGGCGGCACCGGCGGGCTCGGCGACGTGTTCGGCGGTCTGTTCGGGCAACGGACGCGGACGACGCCGGCCCGTCGCGGAGCCGACGTCGAGAGCGAGGTCACGATCGGCTTCACCGAGGCCGTCGAGGGCGTCACCGTGCCGCTCCGCATGACAAGTGCGTCGGCGTGCACGGCCTGTGCGGGTACCGGCGCAAAGGCCGGGACCGTGCCGCGGGTATGCCCTGCCTGTTCGGGCACGGGGCACACGAGCACCAACGCCGGACGCTTCTCGCTGTCCGAGCCGTGCCGGGAATGCAAGGGCCGCGGCCTGGTCGTCGACGACCCCTGCCCGGTCTGCAAGGGCTCCGGGCGCGGCACCACGAGCCGGGTCATGCAAGTGCGGATCCCCGCCGGTGTGCGCGACGGCCAGCGCATCCGGCTGAAGGGCAAGGGCGCGCCGGGCGAGCGTGGCGGGCCCGCCGGTGACCTCTACGTCACCGTGCACGTGTCGCCGCACCCGGTGTTCGGCCGACGCGGCGAGCACCTGACCGTGACGGTGCCAGTGACGTTCCCGGAGGCCACGCTCGGAGCCGACGTCAAAGTGCCGACGCTGAACGGGGCACCGGTAACGCTGAAGTTGCCGCCCGGGACGCCGAACGGGCGCACGTTCCGGGTACGTGGGCGCGGGTCGCGTCGCGCTGACGGGACCCGAGGCGACCTACTGGTCAGCGTCGAGGTCATGGTCCCTCAGCGGGTCGACGGACAAGCCAAGGAGGCCCTGGAGTCCTTCCGGGATGCGACCTCGGGTGACGACGTCCGAGCCGACCTGCTGCGTGCCGTGGAGAAGGGGAGGTGATCGGCATGGACTCCGGTAGCCGTTTTGTCGTGACGATGTCCGGTGCCGCCCGGCTGATCCGCGACGACGAGCCGCTCTACGTCATCTCCGTCGCAGCCGAGATGGCCGGCATGCATCCACAGACGTTGCGCCAGTACGACCGGCTGGGCCTGGTGTCGCCGGGGCGATCCGGTGGCGGAGGCCGACGGTATTCGCTGCGCGACGTCGAACTGTTGCGCGAGGTACAGCGGCTCTCGCAGGAGGAGGGCGTCAACCTCGCCGGCATCAAGCGGATCCTCGAGCTCGAGGCCGAGGTCGACATCATGCGTTCGCGGCTGGCCGAGCTGAATGCGGAGGTGGCGTGGTTGGCCGCCCGGGTGGCGCCGCACCCGCTGACCCGCTGGCCGGCCCGCCGGATGCTCACCTGAGCGTTCTGTCGTGTCGGCAGATCCCCCGCCCGGCCCGGTCACGCCGTGAGCAGGCCGATCCCGAGGGTTATGGCGCCGGCCGCGAGGACGGCCGCGCCGATCCACACCAGCCAGACCAGGCCGTTTGGTGAGGTGCGGCCCTGGCCCGACGAGGACAGGAAGAACCCGGCCGGCATCAAGATCGCGGCCACCGGGATGCCGGTGCGCGCGACCCAAGCGGCGAACCCGTCCAGCGAGGTGGCGTCGGTGAGGATCGTGCCCACGAGGCCGAGCGTGACCAGGGCGCCCGCCATTCCGTGGCCGGCCCGCGCGAAGGACCGCTGGAACTCCGTGGCCGGCATGGCGCCCGTCGCGATCCTGGTGAGGACCCAACCGCCGGACTCGATGGTCACGACGGCGAGCACGAGGATGCCGGCGAGCACGCGGGCTTCGTTGCTGAGCTCGAGCATGGTGGGCTCCTCTCTGACGTGGTGACTTGCCTATTTCACGTGATCATTTGGGGGCGGCGGCCCGAGCAGGACGCCCGGGGACAGCAGGCCGGCCGGGTCGAGGGCTCGCTTGATCGCCCGCATGGTGGCTACGTCGACCGGAGTGCGTGCCAGCGAGAGCCAGGGCCGCTTGGCCTGACCGACTCCATGCTCGGCGCTGATGCTTCCGCCGTGGTGGACCACCAGCCGCAGCACGAGGTCGGTGGCTTCATCGGCCCGTGACCCCGGCACGCCCAGTAGGTTCACGTGCGAGTTGCCCTCGGCCAGGTGCCCGAACGTCACGACCTGAGCCTCGGGGAAAGTGGCTCCGACCCGCCGGCGCAGGGCGGCCTCGAACTCGGCATGGCGACGCACCGGCACGGCGACGTCGAGCTTGACCGGGGCACTCCCCAGGGCGACCGCCGCGGCGTTCACCGACTCCGTGTGGCCTTCCCGGTACGCCCACAACCGGCTGCCCGGAGCCGGCTCGATGGTCCCCTCGCCGACATCGGCGCCTTGACGGGCGAAGGCCTCCGCGACCTCCTCGGCGGATCCCCCCGACATCTCCAACAGCAGGTACGTCGGGTACTCCTGCGGGAACGGGGCGCGCAGCCCGAGCCGGGATCGTACGAGGTCCAGGCCCGAGGAGTGGAAGTACTCGGCAGCCTCGACCGTCAGGCCGGCCCGGCGCACACCGCCCAGCACGGCACCCGCGGCGTCCAAGGACGCGACGCCGACCAACGCGACGTGGACATGAGCGGGCGCGGAATCCAGGCGCATGAGCACCCGGGTCACGACCCCCAGCGTTCCCTCGCTCCCGGCGAGCAGTCCGACCAGGTCGTAGCCGACGTTGTCCTTCAACAGGCCCGACCAGCGTCGCAGCACCGACCCGTCGGCGAGGACGGCCTCGACCCCGACCAACTGCCAGCGGGTCGGCCCGTGACGCACGACCCGCAGCCCGCCGGCATTGGTGGCGACGATTCCCCCGAGGGTCGCCGTGTCCCGCGCAGCCAGGTCGATACCCAGCATGAGGCCGACCGAGGCCGCGGCGTCCTGTGCCGCCGCGAGCGTCACGCCCGCGCCTGCCCCGATCGTCCGTTCGACCGGGTCGACGGACTCGATGGTGTCCAGTCGCCGCAGGCTCAGCACGACCTCGCCGTCGTGCGGGATCGAGCCGCCGACCAGGCCGGTATTGCCACCCTGCGGGACGAGCGCGACTCCCGCCTCCGCGCAGGCCCGGACCGCCGCCACCACCTCCTCGGTCGAGCCCGGCCGGACGACGGCGGTGGTGCGGCCCTCCCAGCGCCCGGTCCAGTCGGTGCGATAACCCTTGGTGACCGAGTCGTCGGTCAGCACGTGGGCCGCACCAACGGCTTCGGTCAGCCGGTCGAGCAGGCGGTCGGTGCGCGCACCGGGCATGCCGCAACCCTCCCATGCTCCTGTGCTGGACCGTGACGTCGACGCCGAGTGTGGTGCTGGCTTGCCATGACCGCGCCAAGCACGGCAGAGTTGAGCGGAACAGACTCAACTCTGGTCGAGTTGCTGTAGGTAGACAATTGCGCAGCAGCACATCGGGAGGGACATGAACGACCAGCTCACAACCAGGGCGCAGGAGGCACTGTCCGTCGCCGTGCGCACCGCCGCGACGGCGGGCAACCCGAGCGTCGAGCCGGTGCACCTCATGCGGGCCCTGCTCGCACAGTCCGACGGACTGACCGGTCCGCTCCTGGAGGCTTCCGGTGCCGATGTCGCCGCCGTTCAGCATGACGTCGATGCCGCCGCCGCCGCGCTGCCTGCCGCATCTGGCTCGACGATCGCGGCGCCCTCTCTGGCCCGACCCACCTACGCCGTCCTCTCGCACGCCGGCGAGGTCGCACGCGAGCTCGGCGACGAGTACGTCTCGACCGAGCACCTCCTGGTCGGCCTCGCGCATGTTGCGTCGCCCGTACGCGAGCTGCTGGCGCAGCACGGCGTGACCGCGGAACGGCTTCGGGCGGCGTTCACCCAGGTGCGCGGCAGTGGGCGTGTGACCAGCCCCGATCCCGAGGGTACGTACGACGCGCTGAACAAGTACGGCATCGACCTGACCGAGCGCGCCCGGGAGAGCAAGATCGACCCGGTCATCGGCCGCGACTCCGAGATCCGCCGGGTCGTCCAGGTGCTGTCCCGCCGGACCAAGAACAACCCGGTCCTGATCGGCGAGCCCGGCGTCGGAAAGACCGCCGTCGTCGAAGGCCTGGCCCAGCGGATCGTCGCCGGTGACGTTCCCGAGTCGCTGCGCGGCAAGCGCCTGGTCGCACTCGACCTCGGTGCCATGGTGGCGGGCGCGAAGTACCGCGGTGAGTTCGAGGAGCGTCTGAAAGCGGTCCTCGACGAGATCAAGGCCAGCGAGGGTCAGGTCGTCACCTTCATCGACGAGTTGCACACCGTCGTCGGCGCCGGTGCGACCGGCGACTCCGCCATGGACGCCGGCAACATGCTCAAGCCGATGCTGGCCCGGGGTGAGCTCCGCATGGTCGGTGCCACCACGCTGGACGAGTACCGAGAGCGGATCGAGAAGGACGCCGCCCTCGAACGCAGGTTCCAGCAGGTCTACGTAGGCGAGCCGAGCGTCGAGGACACCATCGCGATCCTGCGCGGACTCAAGGAGCGTTACGAGGCGCATCACAAGGTGCAGATCGCCGACAGCGCCCTGGTGGCTGCGGCCACACTGTCGCACCGGTACATCACCGGCCGCCAGCTGCCGGACAAGGCGATCGACCTCGTCGACGAGGCCGCATCGCGGCTACGCATGGAGATCGACTCGTCGCCGGTCGAGATCGACACCCTGCGACGGGCCGTCGACCGGCTGAAGATGGAGGAGCTGGCCCTGGTCCGCGAGGTGGAGCGGCACGGCGACGACCGCATGGCAGCCGACACGGACGACGCCTCCCGGGAGCGCCTCGACAAGCTGCGCGCCGAGCTGGCCGACCGGGAAGAGGAGCTGCGTGGACTCGAGGCGCGGTGGGAGCAGGAGAAGGCGAGCCTCAACCGGGTCGGCGCCCTGAAGGAGCAACTCGACGAGCTGCGCGGTCAGGCCGAACGTGCGCAGCGCGACGGCGACCTCGCCGGCGCGAGCGAGATCCTCTATGGACGCATCCCCGCGCTGGAGAAGGAACTGGCTGCGGCCTCGGAGGCGGAGGCCGGCCCGGCGCCCGATGCGATGGTCAAGGAGGAGGTCGGCCCCGACGACGTCGCCGACGTGGTCTCGGCCTGGACGGGCATCCCGGCCGGCCGGCTGCTCGAGGGCGAGACCGGCAAGCTGCTGCGGATGGAGGAGGAGCTCGGCCGACGAGTGGTCGGACAGCGCACCGCCGTGGCTGCCGTCGCCGACGCCGTGCGGCGGGCCCGGGCCGGCATCTCCGACCCGGACCGGCCGACCGGCTCGTTCCTGTTCCTGGGCCCGACCGGCGTCGGCAAGACCGAGCTGGCGAAGGCACTGGCCGGGTTCCTGTTCGACGACGAGCGGGCGATGGTCCGCATCGACATGAGCGAGTACGGCGAGAAGCACAGCGTGGCCCGGCTGGTGGGCGCACCACCCGGATACATCGGCTACGAGGAGGGTGGCCAGTTGACCGAGGCGGTCCGCCGTCGCCCGTACTCCGTGATCCTGCTCGACGAGGTGGAGAAGGCACATCCCGAAGTCTTCGACGTGCTGCTGCAGGTGCTCGACGACGGGCGGCTGACCGACGGTCAGGGTCGCACGGTCGACTTCCGAAACACGATTCTCATCCTGACGTCGAACCTGGGCTCGGTGTTCCTCGCCGATCCCACCCTGGACGACGCGGTCAAGCGCGACCGGGTGATGGAGGTCGTGCGCACGTCGTTCAAGCCGGAGTTCCTCAACCGGCTCGACGAGGTCGTCCTCTTCGACTCGCTGGGCACCGACGAGCTGGCTCGCATCGTCGAGCTTCAGGTCGCACAGCTCGCGAACCGGCTTGCCGACCGCCGGCTCGTGCTGCAGGTGAGCGACGCCGCGAAGGAGTGGCTGGGGCTGACCGGCTACGACCCGGTCTACGGCGCCCGCCCGCTGAGGCGCCTCGTGCAGTCCGCGATCGGGGACAAGCTGGCCCGCGCGATTCTGGCCGGAGACGTGCACGACGGCGACACCGTCGTCGTAGAGCTCGACGAGACCGGCGACACGCTCACGGTCGCGCGCGCCTGACAGGCGTCGCGGCGGCTCACATAGGGTCCGGGCATGGCCACCGCCCTCGTCACCGGCGCGACGGCCGGCATCGGCCTGGCGTTCGCGCGGCAACTCGCCGCCCAGGGGCACGACGTCGTTCTCGTCGCCCGCGACGTCGAGCGGTTGAAGGAGGTAGCCGCTGATCTGCGCGAGCGCAACGGTGTGACCGCCGAGGTGCTGGCGGCCGACCTGGCGACCTCGGCCGGCATCCGCGCCGTCGAGGCCAGGCTTCGCGACCCGGAGCGTCCGGTGGACCTGCTGGTCAACAACGCCGGCTTCGGGTTGCGTAAGCCGTTCCTGGCGAACGACGTTGCCGACGAGGAGCGCATGCTCGACGTCCTCGTGCGGGCTGTGCTGAGGCTGACCCATGCCGCCCTGCCCGGGATGATCGACCGCCGCCGCGGTGCAGTCGTGAACGTCAGCTCGGTGTCGGGCTGGCTGCCACGGGGCACCTACAGCGCGGCCAAAGCATGGGTGACGATGTTCACCGAAGGGCTGGCAGCGTCGCTGTCCGGAACCGGTGTGCGGGCGATGGTCCTTGCGGCCGGCTTCGTCCGCACCGAGTTCCACGATCGGGCCGGCATCAACATGAGCCGCCTGCCGTCGTCGCTGTGGCTCGATGCCGACCGGCTCGTCGCCGCCGCTCTGGGCGACCTGAGGCGAGGGAAGACCGTGTCGGTGCCGGGTGTGTTCTACAAGGCGGCCGCCTGGCTGTTGCCGCGGATGCCTCGCCGCATGGCCCTGGGAGTCGGCCGCCGCCATCCGGCGAGCAGCCGACCGCGTGGCTGACCTGCCGTACCCTCTGGCACCGTGAGCGCATGGGAGGACCTGCGTCATCAGATCGCCGAGAAGGCCGTCGTCCATGGGAAGGTCGTGCTCTCCTCGGGGCGCGAGGCAGACCACTACGTCGACCTGCGGCGGATCACCCTGGAGGGTGCCGCCGCGCCGCTGGTCGGGGAGGTCATGCTCGAGCTGACCGCCGATCTCGTCTACGAGGCGGTGGGTGGTCTGACACTCGGGGCGGATCCGGTCGCGGCGGCGATGCTCCACGCGGCGGCGGCGCGCGGCCGCCGGCTCGACGCGTTCGTCGTCCGCAAGAGCGAGAAGGCGCACGGTCTGCAACGCCGTATCGAGGGCCCTGACGTCGCCGGACGGCCGGTACTCGCCGTCGAGGACACCTCGACAACGGGCGCAAGCGCGCTCACAGCCGTCGATGCACTTCGCCGCGCCGGCGCCGAGGTGGTCGCGGTTGCCGTCATCGTCGACCGGGCGACCGGCGCCCGAGAACGCATCGAGCAGGCCGGCCTGACCTACCGTGCCGCCTACGGCCTGACCGACATCGGGCTCGCCTGACCCGCGAAGGCGCGCGAGCCGGCGTCGTTTCAGTCGCTGCTGGGGTATAGCGCGGCTAGGGTGCACCTCACTGACGTTTGCTCTGGCGAAGGACCCATCGTGCATCCATCCCCATCGCGTGCGCTCCGCGCGCTGTGCGTCGCTGCGGCCACCGCCGCCAGCGCTTTGGTCGCGGCTCCGTCGGCCACAGCCGTCGAGCCGACCGTCCCGTTCGTCTCCGAGTTCCATTACGACAACACCGGGACTGACGCCGGCGAGTTCGTCGAGGTGCAGGTGCCACCCGGAGCCAGCACCGCAGGCTGGTCGATCGTGCTCTACAACGGCAGCGGTGGGGCAATCTATGACACCGACCCGCTCCCAGCGGTCAGCCCGCCGGCCGGAGGCGCGTCCGCTGTGGCCGTGATCGACTATCCGCTCAACGGCATCCAGAACGGGTCGCCCGACGGTATTGCGCTGGTCGACGCGGCCAACGCGCTCGTGGAGTTCCTGTCGTACGAGGGAACCTTCACCGGCGTCGGTGGCCCAGCGGACGGTGTGACGAGTGTCGACATCGGTGTGTCGGAGAACGGCTCGGGGGCAGTGGGCAACAGCCTCTCCAAGCGGCTCAACCCGGTGACGGAGAACTACGAGTGGCAGGGTGAGGCGCCGAGCACCAAGGGCACGCTCAACCCGCCGCTCGAACCTCCGGTGGAGCAGTGCGACCTGACGCCCGGTCACGAGGTCGGGGCCGTCCAGGGCAGCGGGTTCAGCACCCCGCTCCCCGGCCAGGACGTGAGCGTCCGGGGTGTCGTGGTCGGCGACGTTCCGGGCATCGGCGGGTTCTACGTGCAGGACGACGGCGACGGTGACACCGCGACCTCGGACGGGATCTTCGTCGCGACGTCGACCGCAGTCGGACTCGGCGACACGGTGGCTGTGGCGGGCACTGCGGGCGAGAACTTCGGGGAGACGCGGATCACGGCGGGAGCGGTCGACGTGTGCAGCTCCGGCTCCGAGACGACCCTGCCGGCGGCGACACTCCTTGACCTGCCGGCCACGAGCGCTGCCCGCGAGCCGCTGGAGGGGATGCTGGTGGCGGCGCTGGACACGCTGACGGTCAGCGAGGTGTTCAACCTGACCAGGTT
>JBKPCP010000128.1:0-10140 GCA_046727475.1 Actinomycetota bacterium
AGGTGGGCGTGGTCACCGATCTTCCGCGCTCGGCCAGCGTTATGGCCCGCTCGGAGGTGGCGGTCATGGAGCTCGCGCGCGAGGACTTCATCGGTCTCCTCGCTCGCCACCCACTCCTTCAGCGCAACCTCGCCCAGCTGCTCGGGGGCCGGCTGGCTCGCCGCAACGCCGACCTCCGAGGACGCCGTGCCGGAGACATCACCGCCGTCGTGGTCGGCCGGCGGCGCGCCGAGCTCGCCGCCCGGATCGTCGAGGCGACCCGGCGCGCGAGCCCCGACCGCGTGGCCGTCCTCGACCAGACGCAGCCCGCAGGGGCCGCGCGCGCCGCCGATGGGTGCGACGCCCTTGCCGTCGGCTCCGCCATCGAGCACGCCGCTGGGCTGGTCCTCACCCATCCCACGGTGCTCATCCTCGTCGACCACGGCGATGATCGCGCCGGGCCGCTCTTCGACCACGCCGATCGGGTGCTCGCGCTCCTCGACCAGCAGGACATTGCCGCGTCCGAGGCCACCCTGCTTGCCGCGTCCGCAGAGGTGGAGCTCGTGCTGCTCGCCGACGCGCCCGGACCGGCTCCACGCGGCGCCCGCCTCGTGCGGCGATGCGCCGGGAATGGCACGGCGGGCGACGTGGCCTGGCTCGGGCGGCACTTGTCGCACACGAAGCTCGGCCTGGCGCTCGGCGCCGGAGGCGCCAAGGCGTTCGCCCACGCCGGTGTCCTCCAGGTGCTGGAGCGCGCGGGCTACACGATCGACTACGTGGCGGGCAGCAGCATGGGGGCGGTGGTGGCGGTCTGGCTGGCGCTGGGCATGACCGCTTCGGAGATCGCCACAACCCTCGAATCGCGGTTCGGGACCGAGGCCGCCGGCAAGTCCGTGTTCCGCCGAGGCGCGGCCGGCGACGGCGTCGAGGTGTTCACCCGGATCTTCCGCGAGACCACCGCCGACCGGTCGTTCGCCGACTTGATGATCCCGGCGACGGTCATGGCGGCCGACCTCACTCGTCGCTGTCCTGCGCCCATCGCGACCGGCCCTCTCTGGCAGGCGCTCATGGCGGCCCTGTCGATTCCGGGCCTCTATCCCCCATGGGCCCGCGACAACCAGCGGCTCGTCGACGCGGTCTCCCTCACCCCCGTGCCGCTGGACGCGGTAGTCGAGGCGGGCGCGGACATCACGATCGCCGTGAATCTGCTCGGCCGCGAGGCCTTGCCGCGCTGGCCGGATGACGAAGGCACCGCCGGCAGCCCCATCGATGTGACCCCCGGGTTCTCGGGCAGCGGCGGCCGCGTCCGCGACACGGTGGTGGAGGTGCTCGAGCTCGCGCAGCTCGAGGCGAGCACACGCGTGACGGCGCAGGCCGACGTTCCGATCACGCCCCGGTTCGGTCCGTGCACGTGGCGTCACGTGCGGCTCGGCCCCCGCTTCCTCGCCGCGGGGGCCGAGGCCGCCGAGACCCAGCTCGCCCGCCTCGCCACGCTCGCCCGGCCCTCGGGCGCGCCCGGCTGAAGACCGCCCCGATGCGCCGCGCCCCGCTCAGAACCCGATGTCCTTCTCCAGGGCCTGCGACCGCTCCGCTCGGGGGAACACCCCCTCGACGAAGGTGTCGCTCCACCGGCCGCCCAGGTTGCCCGGCCCCACATCCAGCGTGAGCGTGGCCCGTACCGTGTAGCGCGCGCCGTAGGAGAACTCGGGCCATCGCGCCCGGATGTCCTCGTAGCGGACGTAGAGCCGGACGTTGCTGCGGTCGTCGAGATGCATGCCGGACGAGTGAAACGGAGCGCTCCGCGGCGTGCCTCCGGGCGCCAGGACGTCGAAGCGCAGGGTATAGGAGCCGGCATGCCCGCCCGTGAACGCGGGCACGATTTAGCCCCAGCTCGAGACGAACAACGAGCGCCGCTGCCGCACCTGCTCGCAGAGGGAGGAGTCGCGGAACTCCCGCGCGACCCGCTGGAAGCACTCGGAGCGAACGAAGTACGAGCGGTAGCCATCCGGGTTGAAGAGCAGGCCGGACTGGTAGTCGCGGGGATCAATGGCTTCGCAGGCCGCGACCGCGGCCAACCGCTGCTCGTCATAGGAGGCGCCGAAGGCCGCCGTGGCGAGCGCCAGCACGATGGGGACGGCCATGATCCGGGAGAGCGGTCTCCTCATCGCGCACTCATCGCGGATGCCGGTGCCGGCGCGGGTGAGGCGGTGGCTCGCACCCTCGCGGACTTCGAGAGCCTTCCCGAGCGTCACGAGCGAGGGGCAGCGCAGCGGGTGGTGTTCTCGAAAGAGCGCGGGTGAATCATCGGGGAACGCGAATCGTCACGATGCCAGGACGGCCAATTGTCCCTGAAAGTCGGGCGGCCGCTATGCTCACCGTGCCGGAGAATCCAGGGATCTGAACGTAGGCCCAGTGAACATCTCTGAAGGCAGGCGAATCCGGCAACGTCGAAAATGGAGGGCGAGGAGGCAGGAAGGGCGGTATCTCACCATCCGCTGGCGAGCCCAAATAAACCGACACCTCGAAGTGCCAGAAGGATGGCCCGCCGTTCTCCTCACGCGAATCGCCACATTTGAATAGGTGAAAACGGGTGCGGCTGTGCGCTTGGCGAATCTCCTCCTTCCTTCTGGCCACGTCCTTGGCTGGGCATGGGAACGACCATTCCATTTCCCGATAGAGCGGTTCGAAGTCGGGCGATTGGACACTCAGGCCGAACCACGCCACCAGCTTGTCACCCACCCCTCTGACTGGAAGGCGCTTCTTGCGCTGCTGTCCCTTTCCCGTCACATGCCATTGGTCTAGCTTCGGCTCAAGACTGAAGTGGTCTATGTCGGCGACTTCAATGGGGCCAACTCCTTCTGGTGACTGCGCACGCTCAAAGTCGGCCAATCCGGTTCCGGGGAAGAAGAGGATCATTCCCCCCGGCGTGTAGCAAAGGGAGCCGAACAGGCGGTATCGAACGAGACTCGGGGGCGGTTCTTCGGTCTCTAGGACAATGTAGGTGATGGTGCCGACTGGTTCGCCAGTCGTGGCGAGCCGACGAAATGGGGCAAAGAAGAGATTGTCCGGGTGGGAATCGACACGCGGCAGCCCGTCAGGGAACCTCCTTCTAACAGTGACTCGCCCTTCCCTCGTCAAGCTCTTGCTCGGTCGTACCTCACCGCATTTACTGCCTCCTGAAGCGCCTTGACCGGACCTGACCGTGCCGTCATAGCCCCCATGCTATGGCCGAGGAGCCGCGATTGGACTTCCCGGAGAAGCTCCTCGGTTCCTCTCAGACTAAGCTCATACGCTCACCACTCTTTGATGACCCAACTTAGCGCCATTCCGAACATCGCCCCGTACACGAAGGCAAGGAAGGCAGCGCCCTGATAAATTTCCTTTACGAGCCGAAGGACGCGCTCTGCCGCGGACATGTAAGTTCCGGGGCCACCAGGCGAGCAACTCCTCTACTTGCTCCAACAAGTCTTGACGTCTCTTCCGCGAGTATGGGGCCATGCTGGAATAGATAAAGTACGCAAGGACCGCTGTGGCCCAAAGCGCTGCCCATGCCATACTCCTACCATTCCTCTCCGCGAGTGGCGATAAGCTAGGATCGAGCCATCAGCCCCGAATACCGAACCTTCGCATTCGCCTTCGCCAGCACCTTCAGCGGCACCGTCGTCCCGTAGGCCGCGTTTGCGGTCCCCGGGGCCTTCTTAGCGGCGGAAAAGACAGTGGACTGCTAGCGCTCGCCGGTGATGAAGTGGAGCCCCGCCAGCTTCAGGCGGACGAAGTCCTTCTGGGCCTTGGGCGCCGCGGCGGGATGCTCACTCATGAGCGCCAGGGCGGACTGGAGATGGCCGATGGCCTCCTGGTTGGCGCCCACGGCGACCGCGCTGTCCGCCGCGGTCAGGAGGTATGGCAGGGCCTGCTCGCGACGGTCGCTCTGCGACCAGTGGTGGGCGAGCTGGTCGCACACCTCTTGGGTTCGCCCCCGGTACAGCCGCTCGAGCATCTCAGCAGCGCGCCGGTGGCGCGTCTGCCGGTCGGGCTGAAGCAAGGCTCCGTAGCCCACCTCCTGGGTAAGGACGTGACGGAAAGACAGCGCGGACACGGGGCCTTCGTTCTGGCGGTCGAGAAATCCTCGACGCTCGACCAGCGCGAGATCGTCCTCGAAACGCTCGGGAGCCGCCAGGGCTCGCAGATGCGCCAGAGGGAACTCCTTGCCCAGGGCGGCAGCGTCGGCGAGTAGCTCCCGCGCCGAGGCGGGAAGTCGATCGACGCGCGACGCGATGAGGGCGCTGATGGTCGCCGGCACGAGCCGCTCCGTCCCTTCGCGCAGCTCGTAGGCGCCGTCTTCCAGGACGAGGTCGCCCCGCTCGCGGAAGGCGCGCACGAGCTCCTCAACGAAGAACGGGTTGCCCTCGCACCGTTCGGCCGCCACGCGCCGCAGCCGGGCGCTGGCGGGGTAGGGCTCGACCTGAGCGTCGACCAAGGCGTGGATGTCCGTCGGGTCGAGCGCCTTGAGCCCGATTTCCCGGATTCCCCCCAGCTCGAGGTTGCTGCCGGCGATGGGAAAGCGCGAGGTCATCAGGAGCATGAGGGGCAGGTTGCCCGATTCTAGGGCCAGGTGGCAAAGCAGCTCCTCGGAGGACGGATCGACCCAGTGCAGGTCCTCGAAGACGAAGAGCCGTGGGCCCAGGCGACACTCGGCCGTGACCCAGGCCGTGACGGCTTCACGGAATCGATCCTTGGCGTCGCGTCCCCCGGGCGCATCTTGCTTCTGCAAGAGCGTCTCGCACGAGGTGCCGAGCACGGGCAAGATCTCGGGTACGAGCCCGGCGAGCCGCGAGTCGAGGTCCCACAGCCGCCCGTGGAGCCGATCGCGCGCCGTCGAGAGGTCGGCGTCGGGATCGATGCCCGCGAGCTGGCGCAACACCTGACGGAATACGGAGTAAGCCGCTGTTCGGGTATGGGAGAGAGCCGCGCCCTCGATGTGGTCCGCAAGGCCGAGGCTCCTGCGGAACTCGTACGCCAGTCGAGACTTCCCGATCCCGGGCTCGCCAACGAGACACACGGCCTGGCCTTGGCCCTGCAGCGTGCGGTCCCAGCGTTCGCCCAGCGCCAGGAGCTCGGCCTCGCGGGCTCGGAAGGGTGACACGCCGCGCCGGAGAGAGGCTTCCAGCCGGGAGACCACCGTCCCCTCGCCCTCGAGCACATACCCCTCGACGGCCTCGCCGACGCCGCGCACCCGCATGGGGCCGAGCGTCCGGAAGCGGAAGTACCCTTCGCCCAGTCGGTGGGTCTGCGCCGCCACGAGGATAGCTCCAGGATCGGCCGCCTGCTGCATGCGGGCGGCGAGGTTGGTCGTGAGGCCCTGCGCGGTGTAGTCCATGCGGAGGTCATCGCCGATGGCGCCCACGACCACGGGTCCGCTGTTCAAGCCCACCCGGACCTGGAGCGTGAGACCCTTGTCGCGTCTCAGCGCGGCCGCGTACTCGGCAAGCGCACGCTGGATCTCGAGAGAGGCATGGAGCGCCCGCCGCGCATGGTCCTCGTGGGCTATGGGCGCGCCGAAGAGGGCCATGATCCCGTCACCGGTGAACTGGTTCACGGTGCCCTCCCAGCGGTGCACCGCGTCGAGCATGCGCTGGAAGGCGCCGTCCATGACGGTATGGAACTCCTCGGGATCGAGAGCGCCGGCCAGCTCGGTCGAGCCCTGGACGTCCACGAAGAGGACGGTGACCTCCTTGCGCTCGCCGCGAAGCGCCCGCCCCTCCTTGAGGATGCGCTCCGCGAGATGCTGAGGCGTATAAGACGCCGGCGCGCGGGGCGCGGCGGCGGATTGGGTCGAGGACGGGGCAAGGGAGGCGCCGCAGCCATCGCAGAACCGGGCGCCGGGACGCGCGGGCTGACCGCACGCGGGACAGCGCGCCTCGAGGGGGCGGCCGCAGGAGTCGCAGAAGCGGGCGGCCTCGCGGTTGTCGTGGCCGCAGGCCGAGCAGGTCACGGCGGGGCTACTCCCCTCGGAGACCGGCGTCCATGGCAGTCCCGAATGTCGTCGCCAGGTTCCAGAAGGAGGCGATGCCAATCATCTCGTGAGCATGCCGGCGATGAAGGGTCCCGACCCAAACCGGCTTCGATTCGGGTGAGAGCTGCTCCTCCGGAACGGGGTCGAAGAATGCCATGGCGCTAGTGGCGACCGGTCATTCCTCGACGAGGCCGGCGAGCGCGGCCTGGGAGAAGACGATGTTCATGTTCCAGTACGCGGCGAAGGCGATCATCTCCAGGATCTCCTCCTTCGAGAACCCGCCCTCTTCCATCTCCCGGAAGTCCTTCGGTGTCAAATTCGCTGAGTCCGTGCCGATCTTGAGGACGTGGTGGACGAAGCGACGGTCGCGCTCTTTGAGCGGCAGAGCCTCCGGATGAGCGCAGATCGCATTCATGGTGTCTTCGTCGAAGCCCAGCTTTTCGAGCTGCCCGCGAGCCCCCGCGAAGCAGATCTGGCACCGCTTGGCGTGCGTCATGAGCATGACGGCGATGAACCGTGCGTCCTTGGAGAACGAGGCATCCTGGCTGAGGTTCTTCCACGCCTGGAATCGGGCCTCGATGATTCTGGGAATTCCGCCGAAGATCGTCCAATTGCTCGGGAGAGCCTTGGTCCCAAGGACCCGCTGATACTCTTCGAGGAGCTCTCGCGATTCAGGCGGAAGTTCCGAGTCCTTCGGGACATCGAAGAATGGCATTTCGACCTCCTGGGCTACCGCGCCGCGATGATCTGTCGGGAATGTATCACGAAGAGGTCGGCGTAGGGAGCGCCCTCCCCGCGCTCACGTCCCCGCGGCGGGGCCGGGGGCGACCGTGCCCAGCGGCACGAAGGTGCGCGTGATGAGGTCGCGCGCGCGGGCCGGGTCCACGCCGTTGAGCTGCTGGCAGGGCGTGGAGTCCTCGAAGATGCGGTCGGGATCGGCCCAGAGGCGGTACTTCTTGAAGGTGTCCTCGAACTCGATGCCGAGGGCCCGCGCGAACACCGTCAGATAGTGCTCGATCGCGATGGGGCGCTCGGCCTCGAAGGCGCAGAGCTGGCGCTGGCAGCCGTGATACATGCCGGCGAGCGTGTCCGCTCCCGCGGCGAGGGCGCGGTCGATCTCGCCGAAGGCGAGCGCGCGCCAGCCCTCGGGCCCGAGGCCTTGCATCAGCGCCGGGTTGCAGCTTCGCCCAAAGCGCTCGTCGGGCGGAAGGTCCGCCATGGTGATCCCGGGAACCGCCGCGAGGAGGCGGCGGCCGGCCTCGCCCTCGCGCCGGCGCGCCTCGCCGACGCCGTGGCCGTGGAGCGCGACGCGGCGCGGCGCCACGGGGGAGAGTGAGAGCTCGCCCAGGCGGTCGGCGAGGAACTCCGCCGTATGGCGCGTGGGGAAGGGCAGCTCGAGCTGCTGCACCTCGTCGTAGAAGTAGATGCAGGACGGGCACCACATCACCACTTCGCGCGGGGTGTAGCGCTCGAAGAGTTCGATCGTGCGCCGGTTCATCCCGGTGGAGGCGGCGGTGTCGCCGTTCTGATGATGCACGATGCCGCAGCAATAGGTCGGCCCGCCGACGGCCACGTAGTCCACCCCCAGCCGGTCGAAGACGGCGGTCACCGTCTTGATCATGTGGGAGGTGCGCAGGACATTGCAGCCGAGATAGAGCACGATGTCGTGGTGCTCGGCGTCGCGCGGGGGCGCGGCCAGCTGCCAGGTGCGCTCCTCCGGCCGCGTGACGAGGTTCTGCGCCACCACGATGTCGCCGAAGTACTGCTTGTAGTCGAAGGCCATGGTCCCTCCCCCGGTGGGTGCGACCGATGCTACGCGCCGGCCCCCGCCAAGTCAAAGTGTGCGATCCTCGCGGAGAGGAGGACGTCCCCATGCCCGCCACCGCCCCGCTGCTGCTGGAGAAGGACGGACCCATCGGCTGGATCATCTTCAACCAGCCGGAGAAGCGGAACGCCGTGAGCCAGGAGATGTGGCAGCTCGTGCCCGGCTACGTGGCGAACCTCGAGGCGGACGAGGCCATCCGCGTGGTCATCCTGCGCGGGGCCGGGGAGGCCGCCTTCGTGTCCGGCGCCGACATCTCCCAGTTCAAGGACCGGCGCCGCAACATGGCCGACGAGGCGGAGTACCGGAAGATCTCCGCGAAGGGCGGCGAGGCGCTCGCCACCCTGGCGAAGCCGCTGCTGGCCATGATCCACGGCGCCTGCGTGGGCGGCGGGGTCGGCTTGGCGCTGCACTGCGACCTGCGCCTCGCCGCCGACGACGCCCGCTTCGGGATCCCCGCCGCGCGCCTCGGCCTCGGCTACCACTACCGCGGCATGGAAAAGCTCATGAAGCTGATCGGGCCCGCCCACACCAAGGAGCTCTTCTTCACCGCGCGCACCGACTTCAGCGCCCAGGACGCCCTCCGCATGGGCCTGGTGAACCAGGTGGTGCCCAAGGCGGAGCTGGAGACGTTCACCCGAGACTACGCGGTCCGGATCTCCCGGAACGCGCCGCTCACCATCCGCTCGGCGAAGGCCACCGTCGAGCAGCTCCTGCGGCCGTCCGGCGAGCGTGATCTCGCGCTGCTCGACAAGCTCATCGCCGACTGCTTCAACAGCGAGGACTACCAGGAGGGCGTGCGGGCCTTCTCGGAGAAGCGCCGCCCCGTCTTCAAGGGGCGCTGAGCGGGACGGGTCAGACTCGGGGCGCCGCTCGCGCCTCCAGCCGCGTGCTCTGGTACGTCGCGCCTTCACCCATGTCGCTGTAACGCGTCGAGCAGAGCATGTTGACGGTGCCGGCATGGGCCTCGCCGGCCGGGCGCTGGCCCGGGACGAAGGCCACCCCGCGCGAGGTCTCGTCGCTCACGCGCAGTACGAAGACCACCGCGCCGTTGTCGTTGAAGAGCTCCACGGGCTCGCCCGCGCGGAGCCCCCGCGCCTTGGCGTCCTCCGGATGCAGCACGCACTCGGGCGGCCCGGCCTTCTTGCGCAGCGCCGCCACACCCGCGTAGGCGGTATGCGCCTGGAAGTAGCCCGGTGCGGTGAGAAGCCGCAGCGGGAAGAGCTTGTCCTGCGTCGCCTCCTCGGGATCGGGGACCCAGTCGGGCATGGCGGGCAGCCCCTGCGCGGCGAGCGACTCCGAGTAGAACTCGAGCCGGCCCGAGGGCGTCCCGAAGCGCTGACCCGGACCCACCGCGATCGGGTTCGCCACCTTGATCGGCCCGGCGCCGCGGAGGGCCGACGGATCGAGCCCGGCCGCGGGCCCCTTCGCGTTGCGGAAGAAGGCGCGGATGAGCCCGTCCGTGTCCATGGAGAAGACGGGGTCCTTCACGCCGAGGCGCCGCGCCAGCTCCTGGGCGACACGGCGATTGGGCCAGGCTTCCCCCTGAGGAGGAACCACTTCGGGGATGAACTGCATCCAGAACGTCCCGTACGCGCGCACCACGTCCTCGCTCTCGTAGTGCGTCGCGGCCGGCAGCACGATGTCCGCGTAGCGCGCGGTGTCCGAGAGGAAGGGGTCGTGCACCACGGTGAACAGATCCTCGCGCGAGAGCCCACGACGCACCGCCGCCACGTCCGGACAGGTCACCGCGGGATTGTTGGCGGCGACGAAGAGGGCGCGGATGGGCGGATCCTTCATGGTGAGGAGCGCCTCACCGAGCCGCGAATGATTCACCAGCCTGGTCGGCGCCGGCCCCGAGGGCTTGCGGATCGCGCTCGAGTCGAAGCCGAAGCCCGCCGCCGTCATCAGAAGGGCGCCCCCGCCCCGCTTGGCGTAGGCGCCGACGACGCCGGGGAGGAGCGCCACCGCGCGGATGGCCTGCCCGCCCTGGGTGCTACGCGACATCCCCTCGCCCAGCCGGATGAAGGGCGCCCGCGCGCGCCCGTACATGTGGGCAAGCCGCTCGAGGTCGGCCACGGACACCCCGGTGATCTCGGCAACCCGCGCGGGGGCGAAGCGCGGCAGCACCTCCCGCTCGAGCCGGTCGAAGCCCAGCGCCTCGCGCTCGAGGTACGCGCGGTCACAGAGGCCGTCGCGCGCAAGGACGTGCATGACGCCCAGAGCGAGGGCGGCATCTGTGCCCACGTTGACGCGGAGGTGCCAGTCGGCGCGCGCGGCGGTGGCGCTGCGCCGCGGCTCGATCACCACCAGCGGCGCCCCCCGG
>JBKPCP010000129.1:0-8204 GCA_046727475.1 Actinomycetota bacterium
CGCATCGCGCACGAGATCATCGAGCGGAACAGGGGTTCCACCGACCTGGTTGTCCTCGGCATCCCGTCCCGCGGCGTTCCGCTGGCGCGCCGGCTCGCCGGACACATCGCCGACGTCGAGAGCACCGACGTGCCGGTCGGGGCGCTCGACGTCACGATGTACCGCGACGACCTCAGGCTGAGGCCGGCCCGTGCGCTGGAGCACACCGACATTCCGGCCGGGGGCGTCGACGGGAAGGTCGTCGTCCTCGTCGACGACGTCCTGTTCTCCGGCCGAACCATCCGCGCGGCGCTCACCGCTCTGGACGACGTCGGCCGACCTCAAGCGGTGCGGCTGGCGGTTCTCGTGGACCGGGGCCACCGGCAACTGCCCATCCGCGCCGACCACGTGGGCAAGAACCTGCCGACGTCTCTGCGCGAGAGCGTGAAGGTCCTCCTCGAGGAGGTCGACGGGTATGACGCGGTCCTGCTCGGTACCGCGAAGGAGGACGGCCGATGAACCGCCACCTCCTCTCGGCGGCGGACCTGGATCGTGAGGACGCCACGCGGGTCCTCGACACCGCGGCCGAGATGGCCCGGCTCACCGAGGGCCGTGCGGTCAAGAAGCTGCCGACGCTCCGCGGGCGCACGGTCGTGAACCTGTTCTTCGAGGACTCCACCCGAACGCGAACGTCCTTCGAGCTCGCCGCCAAGCGCCTGTCGGCCGACGTCGTGAACTTCTCGGCCAAGGGGTCGAGCCTGTCGAAGGGTGAGAGCCTGAAGGACACCGCGCTGACTCTCGCGGCGATGGGGGCCGATGGCGTCGTGGTCCGCCACTCGGCGAGTGGTGCGCCGCACCGGCTCGCCCATTCCGGCTGGATCCGGGCGAGTGTCGTGAACGCCGGCGACGGTACGCACGAGCACCCGACCCAGGCGCTGCTCGACGCGTACACGCTGCGCAAGCATCTCGGTGAGCTCGACGGTCGCCGGATCGCGATCGTGGGCGACGTCCTGCACAGCCGTGTCGCCCGGAGCAACGTGCTTCTGCTTGCGACGCTCGGCGCGGAGGTGACGCTCGTCGGGCCGCCGACGCTGCTGCCGGTCGGCGTCGAGCACTGGCGCTGCCAGACCTCCTACGATCTCGACCCGGTCCTGGCCAAGTCCGACGCTGTCATGATGCTGCGTGTCCAGCGCGAGCGCATGAGCGCGGCATACTTCCCATCCGCCCGTGAGTACAGCCGCCGTTACGGCCTCGACGCCCGGCGGTTCGGCCTCCTTCCGGAGGACGCGCTGGTCCTGCATCCCGGGCCGATGATCCGCGGAATGGAGATCACCGCGGACGTCGCCGACAGTGAGCGGTCGTTGATCGTCGAACAGGTCACGAACGGCGTGTACGTGCGGATGGCCGTGCTGTACCTGCTGCTGGCGGGCGAGGGGGACGCGCGATGAACTGGTTGATCAGGGCCGCCAGGCTTCTCGGGGGCGAACCCGCCGACCTGCTCATTCGTGACGGCCGCATCGCCGGGATCGGCGCCGACCTCGACGGCGCAGGCGCCGATGTGCTCGACGCCGAAGGACTGGTCGCGCTGCCCGGGCTGGTCGACCTGCACACCCACCTGCGCGAGCCGGGCCGGGAGGATGCCGAGACGGTCGAGACCGGAACGAGGGCGGCCGCCCTGGGCGGCTTCACGGCGGTTCACGCGATGGCCAACACCGATCCGGTCGCCGACACCGCCGGTGTCGTCGAACAGGTCTGGCGGCTTGGCCGCGAGGCGGCGCACGTCGACGTCCGCCCGGTCGGTGCCGTCACCGCCGGCCTGGCGGGGGAGAGGCTGGCGGAGCTCGGCGCGATGGCCGAATCGGCCGCACGCGTTCGGGTCTTCTCCGACGACGGCCGCTGCGTCTCCGACGCCGTGCTCATGCGCCGGGCCCTGGAGTACGTCAAGGCATTCGACGGCGTCGTGGCCCAGCATGCCCAGGAGCCGAGGCTGACGGAGGGCGCCCAGATGAACGAGGGCGAGCTGTCCGGCCGGCTCGGCTTGCGGGGCTGGCCGGCTGTCGCGGAGGAGGCGATCATCGCCCGCGATGTGCTGCTGGCCGCGCACGTGGGGTCTCGGCTGCACATCTGCCACGTGTCCACGGCCGGCTCGGTGGAGATCATCCGATGGGCCAAGTCGAAGGGCTGGGACGTGACCGCCGAGGTGACGCCGCACCACCTGCTGCTCACCGACGCGCTCACCGCCACCTACGACCCTCGGTACAAGGTCAACCCCCCGCTGCGCACCGATGCCGACGTGATCGCGCTGCGCGAGGCGCTCGCCGACGGCACGATCGACGTCGTCGCCACCGACCACGCCCCGCATCCGGTCGAGGACAAGGAGTGCGAGTGGGACGCGGCCGCGTTCGGCATGCTCGGCCTGGAGACGGCGCTGTCGGTCGTCCAGGCCACCATGGTCGATCGAGGGCTGATGGACTGGGCCGCGGTGGCCGACCGGCTCTGCGTGGCGCCGGCGAGGATCGGTCGCTGTGACTCCGGCGAGTACGCCCAGGGCAGACCGCTGGCGGTCGGCGAGCCAGCGAACCTCGTCCTTCTCGACCCGGCGGCCGAGCGCATCGTCGAGGCGCGCGAGCTCTCGTCGCTGTCGAGGAACACCCCCTACGACGGCATGACACTGCCCGGTCGGGTCGTCGCCACGTTCCTGCGAGGACGACCGACCGTGCTGGACGGGAAGCTCGCATGACGGCGTCCGCGCCCGCCCTGCTCGTGCTCGAGGACGGTCGGACGTTCCGCGGCCAGTCCCTCGGATCCGAGGGTGAGGCATTCGGAGAAGCTGTCTTCGCGACCGGGATGACCGGCTATCAGGAGACGCTCACCGACCCGTCCTACTACCGCCAGGTCGTGGTCCAGACCGCGCCGCACATCGGCAACACCGGAGTCAACGACGACGACGCCGAATCCACCCGGATCTGGGTCGCCGGGTACGTGGTACGCGAACCCACGCGTGCGCCGTCGTCGTGGCGGTCGGAGCGGAGTCTGGCGGAGGAACTGGCACGGCACGGCGTCGTCGGGATCAGCGGCGTCGACACCCGTGCGCTCACCCGACATCTGCGCGATCGCGGAGCGATGCGGGTCGGCATCTCCACCGTCGAGCTGTCGGGCCGCGCACTGCTCGAGCGCGTGCTGGCGTCGCCACCGATGGAGGGCGCCGACCTGGCGGGTCACGTCTCTACCCGCGAGGCGTACGTCGTGCCGGCGACGGGCACCAGACGCTTCACGGTCGCCGCGCTCGACCTCGGCATCAAGTCGATGACTCCACGCCGCATGGCCGAACGCGGCATCGAGACGCACGTGCTCCCGGCGGGTTCATCGCTGGACGACGTGCTCTCGGTCGAGCCCGACGGGCTGTTCCTGTCGAATGGCCCTGGCGATCCGGCGACTGCGGACCATCCGGTGCACGTCCTGCGGGGGGCCCTCGATCGGCGGTTGCCGCTGTTCGGGATCTGCTTCGGCAACCAGGTCTTCGGGCGGGCGCTCGGGTTCGGCACCTACAAGCTCGCGTACGGCCACCGGGGCATCAACCAGCCGGTCCAGGATCGTGCGACCGGCCGGGTCGAGGTCACCGCGCACAACCACGGATTCGCCGTGGACGCCCCGCTCGACCGGATCGTCGACACCCCTTTCGGCAGGGCCGAGGTGAGCCACGTCTGCCTGAACGACGACGTGGTCGAAGGGCTGACGCTCCGCGACGAGGGCGGGCGGCTGCGTGCCTTCTCGGTGCAGTACCACCCCGAGGCCGCCGCAGGGCCGCACGACGCGGCGTATCTGTTCGACCGGTTCGTCGGCTTGCTGGCTGCCGGGAAGGGACGAGCCTGATGCCGAAGCGCACGGACATCGACTCGGTCCTCGTGATCGGCTCGGGGCCGATCGTGATCGGCCAGGCCTGCGAGTTCGACTACTCGGGCACCCAGGCCTGCCGGGTGCTGCGCGCCGAGGGCCTCCGGGTCGTCCTCGTGAACAGCAACCCAGCGACGATCATGACCGATCCCGAGGTCGCGGACGCCACGTACGTCGAGCCGATCACGCCGGAGTACGTCGAGCGGGTGATCGAGATCGAGCGGCCCGGTGCCCTTCTGGCGACGCTCGGCGGCCAGACGGCGCTCAACACGGCAGTCGCGTTGCACGAGCGCGGGGTTCTCGACAAGTACGGCGTCGAGTTGATCGGTGCCTCCATCGAGGCGATCGAGCGCGGCGAGAACCGCGAGTCGTTCAAGCGGATCGTGAGCGAGATCGGGGGTGAGGTGGCGCGCTCGGTCATCTGCCACTCGATGGCCGACTGCCTGGCCGGCGCCCGCGAGCTGGGCTACCCCGTCGTGGTCCGTCCTTCGTTCACGATGGGCGGCGCGGGATCCGGCATGGCGTTCGACGAGGAGGACCTCCGGCAGATCGCGGGTGCCGGGCTGGCCGCATCGCCGACCGTCGAGGTGCTTCTCGAGGAGTCGATCCTGGGCTGGAAGGAGTACGAGCTCGAGGTCATGCGCGACCGCGCCGACAACGTGGTGGTGGTGTGCTCGATCGAGAACGTCGATCCGATGGGTGTGCACACCGGCGACTCGATCACGGTCGCACCGGCGATGACGCTCACCGATCGCGAGTACCAGCGGATGCGTGACCAGGCGATCGAGATCATCCGAGCGGTGGGCGTCGACACCGGCGGCTGCAACATCCAGTTCGCGGTCGATCCGGCCGACGGACGCCTGGTCGTCATCGAGATGAACCCCCGGGTCTCCCGGTCGTCGGCGCTGGCCAGCAAGGCGACCGGCTTCCCGATCGCAAAGATCGCCGCGAAGGTGGCGCTGGGGTACACGCTGGACGAGATCCCCAACGACATCACCGCCAAGACCCCGGCGTCATTCGAGCCGACGCTCGACTACGTCGTGGTCAAGGTGCCGCGGTTCGCCTTCGAGAAGTTTCCGCACGCCGATCACACACTCACCACGCACATGAAGAGCGTCGGGGAGGTGATGGCGATCGGCCGCAGCTTCACCGAGGCGCTGCAGAAGGCGATGCGCTCGCTGGAGAAGAGTGACGGGCCGTTCGACTTCGTCGGCGAGCCCGGCGACGCGGCGGAGCTCGTGGGGCGGGTTCGCAGGCCGTACGACGGCAGGCTCGGCGACGTCGTCCGAGCCCTGCGGGCCGGAGCCGACGTGGCAACGCTGCACGACGCGACCCGGATCGACCCGTGGTTCCTCGACCAACTGCTGCTGCTCACCGAGGTTGCCGCCGAGGTCAGCGCCGCGGCGCACCTCACCCCCGAGTTGCTGCGCCGGGCCAAGCGACACGGTTTCTCCGACCGGCAGCTGGCACAGCTGCGGAGGATGACCGAGGAGGTCGTCCGGGGACTTCGCCACGCGCTCGGGGTGCGCCCGGTCTACAAGACCGTCGACACCTGTGCGGCCGAGTTCGCCGCGCGGACGCCCTACCACTACTCGTCGTACGACGAGGAATCCGAAGTAGCACAGCGGTGGCGTCCTGCAGTCATCATCCTGGGCAGCGGGCCGAACCGGATCGGCCAAGGCATCGAGTTCGACTACTCGTGCGTCCATGCCGCGATGGCACTGCACGACGCCGGATACGAGACCGTCATGGTCAACTGCAACCCGGAGACCGTCTCGACCGACTACGACACCTCCGACCGGCTGTACTTCGAGCCGTTGACGTTGGAGGACGTCCTCGAGGTCGTCGACGCCGAACGGCTGGCGGGTCCGCTGGCGGGGGTGGTGGTGCAGCTCGGTGGGCAGACGCCGCTGAGCCTCGCCCAGGCTCTGGCTGACTCCGGGGTGCCGGTGGTGGGGACGTCGCCCGCAGCGATCCACCTCGCCGAGGAGCGGGGTGCCTTCGGGCGCGTACTGGCTGCTGCGGGCCTGCCCGCGCCCAAGCACGGCATGGCGACGTCGTTCGTCGAAGCGCGCGCGATCGCCGCCGAGATCGGGTTCCCGGTGCTCGTACGGCCGTCGTACGTCCTGGGCGGGCGCGGTATGGAGATCGTCTACGACGAGGAGTCGCTGCGCGCATACATCCTGCGGGCCACCCAGGCGAGTCCCGAGCATCCCGTGCTCGTGGACCGGTTCCTGGACGACGCCGTGGAGATCGACGTCGACGCCCTGTTCGACGGGTCGGAGTTGTTCCTGGGTGGCGTGATGGAGCACATCGAGGAGGCCGGGGTCCATTCCGGCGACTCGGCCTGTGCCTTGCCGCCGATCACGCTGGGCCGCGAGGAGCTGACCCGGATCCGGGCTTCCACGGAGGCGATCGCACGCGGCGTCGACGTTCGCGGCCTGCTCAACGTCCAGTACGCCCTGGCCGGCGACGTGCTGTACGTGTTGGAGGCGAATCCGCGCGCCTCCCGCACCGTTCCGTTCGTGTCGAAGGCGACGGGTGTCGCGCTGGCCAAGGCCGCCGCGCGGATCATGCTCGGTGCGAGCGTGGCGGACCTGCGCTCGGAGGGTGTGCTGCCCGCGGCGGGCGACTGCGTGGACCTGCCGGCCCACGCGCCCGTCTCGGTCAAGGAGGCGGTGATGCCGTTCAACCGGTTCCGGACGCCCGACGGGCGCTCGGTCGACACCGTGCTCGGTCCGGAGATGCGCTCGACCGGCGAGGTGATGGGTGTCGACGAGGTCTTCGGTACGGCGTTCGCCAAGTCGCAGACGGCGGCATACGGCGGCCTGCCGGGCAGCGGGCGGGTCTTCGTGTCGCTCGCCAACCGCGACAAGCGGCACATGGTGTTCCCGGTGAAGCGACTTGCCGACCTGGGTTTCGAGATCATCGCGACGTCGGGCACCGCCGAGGTGCTGCGACGGAACGGCGTCGAGGCGGAGGTCGTTCGGAAGCTGTCGTCGGGTGCCGACCC
Source organism: Actinomycetota bacterium (assembly GCA_046727475.1). GTDB lineage: Bacteria > Actinomycetota > Actinomycetes > Jiangellales > Jiangellaceae > DAIUDS01. The sequence goes on from JBKPCP010000129.1 coordinate 6,887, forward strand.
GGCGGGCGGTCTGTCGATCATCGGCCGGATCCTGGCCGGCGACATCGACCTGATCATCAACACTCCGAGCGGAACCACGCCTGGCGGCAGCCCGCGTGCCGACGGATACGAGATACGCACGGCCGCCGTGCAGGCCAACATCCCGTGCATCACCACCGTCCAGGGGCTTGCCGCGGCAGTTCAGGGAATCGAGGCGGCGCGGGACGGCGTCGTGCAGGTGCGCTCGCTGCAGTCCTGGGCTTCCCGCACCTTCCCGTTGATCACGCGGGACCTGGGTGACACGCCGGGAGAGCCCTAGCGTGTCGCGCAGAATCCGGATGACCGACGGACAGCGGAGCGTGTACGACTGGCTGTTCAGCACCGTGCTGCGCCGGATCGATGCGGAAACGGCTCACCGCGCGGCGTTCGGGGCGATCCGCATGGCGGGCCTGCCCGGCGGGGCTGCCGTGACACGCCTGCTGTGCCGTGTCGACAACCCTGCCCTGCGGGTGCGTGCCCTCGGCCTGGACTTTCCCAGCCCGCTCGGGCTCGCCGCGGGCTTCGACAAGGACGCCAAGGGCGTGGACGCGCTGGCCGCGCTCGGCTTCGGGTTCGTGGAGGTCGGCACGGTCACCGCGGTTCCGCAGCCGGGCAACGCACGCCCGCGCCTGTCCCGACTCGTCACCGACCGCGCGATCGTGAACCGGATGGGCTTCAACAACGACGGCTGCGAGGCTGTCGCCGAACGGCTCCGGCGTAAGGCGAGGCGCCGTCGACGGCCGGTCGTGGTCGGCGTCAACATCGGCAAGAGCAAGATCGTACCGGAGGAGCACGCGCCGGTGGACTACGTCGCGAGCGCCCGCCGGTTGGCGCCGTTCGCCGACTACCTCGTCGTGAACGTGAGCTCGCCCAACACGCCCGGCCTGCGCGATCTGCAGGCAGTCGATCGGCTGCGCCCGTTGCTCACGGCCGTCCGCGCCGCCGCGGACGGAGCCGCGGGACGCCGCGTCCCGCTGCTGGTGAAGATCGCCCCCGACCTTGTCGACCAGGACGTGCTGGCCGTCGCCGACCTGGCGGTGGAGCTGGGTCTCGACGGCATCGTCGCGACGAACACGACAACGCAACGCGTCGGCTTGCGGTCGTCGCGGCGTGAGGTGGCGGCCGCCGGCTCCGGGGGTGTCTCGGGGGAACCGTTGCGAGCGCGGTCGATGGAGGTGCTGCGGCTGCTGCGCGACCGAGTGGGTGATCAGCTCGTTCTGGTCTCCGTCGGCGGCAACTCCACTGCCGACGACGCGTGGCAGCGCCTGCGTGCCGGCGCGACGCTGGTCCAGGCCTACAC
>JBKPCP010000130.1:0-7420 GCA_046727475.1 Actinomycetota bacterium
GGTGGTTCCTCGCAGGTCAGGGCGCCTCGTGTGCTGCTCGACGGGCTGGCGATGCCCGAGTCGCCTCGCTGGCACGACGGTCGGCTGTGGTTTTCCCACTGGGGTGCCGACGAGATCGTCGCGGTCGACCTCGACGGGCACAGCCAGGTGATCGACCGGGCGCCGCCGGGCCTGGGCTGGGCGGTCAACTGGCTGCCCGATGGCCGCATGCTGGTCACCGGCAACGACCTGGTCCGGGTCGAGCCGGACGGCTCGCGGGTGCGGCACGCCGATCTGAGCCACATCTCGCGGCACGGCTGGAGCGAGATCACCGTCGACGGCCGCGGCCACGTGTACGTCAACACGATCAACTTCGACTTCGCCGACTTCGACAAGGTCCTGGCGAGCGGACAAGCGCTGGGAAAGATCGCGCTGGTCACGCCGGACGGCCAGGCCCGTGAGGTGGCCGACCAGATAGCGTTCTCGAACGGCATGGTCGTCACCCCGGACAACACCACCCTCATCGTGGCCGAATCGTTCGCCGCACGGCTGACCGCCTTCGACATCGCCGCCGATGGCACCCTGTCGAACCGCAGAGTCTGGGCCGACGGGGTCGGCCCGGACGGCATCTGCCTGGACGCCGACGGCTGCATCTGGGCCTCCAGCGGCACCATGATCAACGACTGTGCCCGCATCCGTGAGGGTGGCCAGGTCCTCGACCGGATCGAACTCGACCGACCCTGCTTCGCGGCAACGCTCGGCGGCCCCGACCGGCGCACCCTGTTCATGCTGACCGCCGAATGGCAGGGCACCCAGGCAGTCGACGACGTCATCAACGCCAGAACCGGACAGATCCTCACCATCGACGCACCCGCGCCAGGCGTCGGCTGGCCCTAGCCCCGCACACACCAGATCGGGCCGACCCCCGCCCCGAACGGCATGATCAACCTTCCGGTTCTGCCGCTTCCGGCGCGTATCGGCGTACCCGCGGGAACGTCCGGAACTGCCGCCGACAGCGCGGTCGTGCCGATGACAGCGCTTGCACCCCAAATCCGGAGTGGGCCGGGGTCCTCGTTGCCACGTAGTTGTGGCGGAAGTGTGAGGATTCCGACCATGAGAGAAGCGGACCTGCCTCAAACCGAGGGTGTCCCCGAGCTCGTGCGGTCCTTCGCCGCATGCGTGGCGTCGGTGACCGAAACACCCGTGTCTGACGTCCCTCAGCCACGCGCTGACCTCCGCGGGGCGATCGCCCACTGGCGAAGCTGGCTGGCCGGTCGCGGCGCCGGGTTGGTCCCGATCGCCAACCCCGCCCGTTTCAACTGGCCCGGTTACTGGCTTGCCGTCCTCGGCGACGCAGACGAAGGGCGATCCGCCGAGGACGGTACCGCCGTGCTGATGTTCGGCACCCCGTCAGGGGTCGTGCTCAGCCCGCAGGACCCCGCCTTTCTAGGCGCGGCGGCGACTGACCTGCCAGTCCGCGAGGGCTACGTTCTGTCCGGCCTTGACCCGGCCTTCGCCACACCACGCGCCCCGCTACCTCGACTTCACGGCAGAGTCGAGGCGATCGCGGTGGCTGCACAGGCGACTGGCCCAATGCGCCAGGTCGAGCAGGCGCGCGCTCTCGCCGGCCGGGGGCTCGATGGAGATCGCTACGCCGCCAGAGCAGGAACTTTCACTCCCGCCAACGACACCGCCCGCGGCTACGACCTCACGCTGATAGAAGCCGAGGTTCTCGACCAGCTCGCGCTGCCCGACGGCGGCAAGCTTGAGTACGCCGAGGCGCGCCGCAATGTCGTGACTCGTGGCGTCGAACTGAACGCTCTGGTCGGACGACGCTTTCGTATGGGCGACGTCGAGTGCCTCGGCCAACGGTTGTGTGAGCCGTGCTCCCACTTGGAGCGCCTCACCACCAAGGGCGTGCTCCGCGGGCTGATCCATCGAGGTGGCCTGCGCGCCGACATCCTCACCGATGGCCAGGTCAGCATCGGCGCGGTCATCGAGACGATCGACTAGGGACAGGCGACACCCGGCGAGGGCTCGGCCATCCGGCGTTCCCGGCACCGGGCAATTCGCCCGGGACGCACGCATCTGCCATGGAGGGCGGCTACGCTCGCCTGGATCTGACGCGATCCGAGCGTCCCGGGCGAATTGCCATGTGCCGGAAGACCGATGTCGGATAGCCGGCGTTTCAGCGCGCGCATGGCCGGTTGATCTGCCGGTTGCCTGCCCGGGACAGCCGATGCCTGAGCTGCGCAGCCGGCTGCTCTCCGGCGGGCGATGCCCACAAACCGGGGCTGACGCGCCTCGGAATCACAGGACAGCAACGAAGCTCGTCGCCTCATGTGCCGAATCACGCCGAGTGGGTACTGAGACCGCGTGCCATCCGCGACCGAGGACAAGCTACTTGGCGGGCGGTATCGCCTCGGCGAGCCGCTCGGTCGGGGCGGCATGGGCGTGGTGTGGGCTGGTCGCGACGAAGCTCTAGGGCGGCAAGTCGCCATCAAGGAGGTGTCTCTCCCGGTCGACCTGCCTGCCGATGACCGCGAGAAGCTGCGCCGTCGAACGCTTCGGGAAGCCAGAGCCGCAGCGCGGATCTCGAGTCCGGCCGCCGTGACGGTGTACGACGTGGTGGAGGAGGACGGGCACCCCTGGATTGTCATGGAACGGTTGGTGGCCCGCAGTCTCGCCGATGTGCTGCGCGAGGAAGGGCCACTACCCGCCAGACGAGTAGCAGAGGTCGGTCTGGACGTCCTGACTGCCCTGCAGGCGGCCGCATCCGTCGGCGTGCTTCATCGAGACGTCAAACCCGCCAATGTGATGCTCCGCTCGACCGGACGAGCTGTTCTCTCTGACTTCGGCATAGCGACCGTCGAGGGCGACGCAACAGTCACGACCACTGGACTGCTCCTGGGGTCGCCGGCGTACATGTCACCCGAGCGAGCCCGAGGAGAACCGTCGACACTCGCTTCCGATCTCTGGTCGTTGGGCGCGACGCTCTACGCCGCCCTCGACGGTCGGTCGCCGTTCGAACGCTCCGGATCCTTGCCCACGCTCAATGCGGTGCTCCATGACCCTGCACCGCCCGTGGTTCCTGGCACAGAGTTAGGGGATCTCATCAATGCTCTACTGGCCAAGGAGCCCGCACGCCGGCCAAGTCCGCTCGATGTTCGCGCAGCGCTCCTTGGCATCCTCGCGCGGCCCAACGAGGTGCCCAGCATGTCAGGATCCGTGGAATCGGCCACCGGTCGCGACGGCACCGAGCAAGGCGCGATCGAGTCCTGGCTGAAGTCACCCGACGACCGCCCGTCGACGACGGGCCGTTCCCAAGACCGGCACGTGCTTCTTGGTCTGCTGACCGTTGCCATCTTGTTCGCGGTGGCACTCGTCGGCCTCGGTGACTATCTCGACGGATGGCGTGCGCCGGAATCGGCTTCGCCCCAGACCGAATCCGGACGCGGCGGATCCGAGGCACCCGCTGCAGTGCGGTATCCGCAGCCAACAGCGGATGCGGCAGTCAATCAACCACCGGCTGGCGGACCCGTAATCGGGGATCGGCCGAGCCCGACAAATCAGTCATCCGAACCCACCAGCACCTCAGGCGACAGCGCAGGGCCAGTGGCCGCCCCGCTACCCGATGGCTTTCAGTTGCATTCCGATCCGACCGGCTTCACGGTTGCGGTGCCGACCGGCTGGACGAGATCCGTGGAGGGGCCGCGTACGTACTTCAAGGAACCGGGCGGCGGACGTTTCCTCCTCGTCGACCAGACGACCGAGCCGAAGGACGACCCACTGACCGACTGGCAGGCGAACGAACCGTCGGTGGCAGATCGGCTGAGCGGCTACGAGCGAATCTCGCTGGATCGGGTCGAGTACCGCGGCTGGAACACCGCCGACTGGGAGTTCACGTGGGACAGCCGCAATGGGCAGATCCACGTGCTCAACCGGAACGTTCGGGTAAGCGACGCACGTGCGTATGCCTTGTACTGGTCGATACCCGAGTCGCAATGGGCCGACAGCCGCGGAATGTTCGACGTCATCGCGCAAAGCTTCCAACCGGCGCCAGGCTGACAAGAACCCCAACCAGGCCTGCGGGAGAAGTCCCTACGCGCACCGCCAGACATCGCAGGCCTGGCCTGTTGCCCTCCTGGTGGTGCTCGCCTTAGGTGTGACCCAAATCGCCGCCCGCCACGCCGACCCACGAACCACGATGCGCTATGACCGCGCACGCAAGAACCTCGACCGGCACGCCAACTACATCCTCGCCGCGTACATGGCCTCCGGCACCTGACGCACGCCTCCGGACGTGCCGATGACAGGGCGATGCGTTCCACTGGCGTGAAAGACTGCCCGCCGTGTCTGAAGAGCCGATTCCTGAGATGCTGACGCTCGACCAGGCCTTTCGCGCCGCCTTCTTCATGACGGACCAGTACATGGCGCTCGAGCGCGAGCCGGACGAGGGATTGGTTCTCTTCCACCAGTACCTGCAGTCCGACCCTGCCCGGTGGGAGGACTGGAAGGCGGCAATCCGCCGAGCCATGGACTCCGCTGGAGCGGACCCTCTCTCCGAGAACCTCCATCTCGGCGAATGACCGGATCTGCCGCAATCCGCGCGGCCATGCCCGGATGCGGCGAGTCGATTCGGTTTCGGCGCTGTGCCGTGAACTGACAATCGTGCCTGCGGGGCCGGGATCAGGCGGCCGATGTGTGGTCAGCGGCGTCGGCTGCGGGCCGCCCACACCACCATGGCGACGACGAGCACCGCGGCCGCTGCGCGCTTTGGATTCGGCGGGGCAAGCCCCACAAACGCAGCAACGTGGCGGACCGGTGTGGACTGGGTGAGGTCTTCGGCGTGTCGCCTCAGGTGTTGCCGTCGAGGACCTCACGCAGTCGTGCGGCGAAGGCCTCTGGCTCACCCGCGTAGCCAAACTCGCCACCGAGGAAGCCGCCGTGATGGCTCGGGAACTCCGTCAACGGCTGATTCAGCGCCTGGGCCGTTGCCGCCGCGGCGCGCCCGGTCATCGCGGTTCGTGACTCGACACCCCCAGCCATGACCACCCGGGTCGGAGCGGCCGCGAGGGCCTGGACGTCGGGACGGTAGCGGGTGATTGCGTTGGACGTCCCGGAGAGCAGCGGGTCGTCGCGGGCGCCGTCGTCTTCGGTGGGCAGGCCGAACTGGGCTGGGTCGGGATCGGGCTGGGCGGCGTACTCGTCGGTGAACTCGCCCTGCCACGATGTCATGGCGATGAAGCGGGCCATTCCCGCGCCGAAGCCCTTGTGGTGGTACGCCGCCTGGACGTCGCGTTCAGCCGCCAAAGCACGGTCACCGTCGGGGAGGAGCGTCAGCAAGGGCGGTTCGTGGGCCACCAGAGTGCCGACGTCCTCGGGATGTGCTGCCACCAGGGCGAGCGCGTTGACTGCGCCGCCGCTGCTGCCGAACACGTCTACGGGTCCGATGCCCAATGCGGTGATGAGGGCGTGCAGGTCCGCGGCGTGCAGCTCGGGGGTGCTGTCGTCACGACCGTCTTTACGGATGCTGCGGCCGATGCCGCGAGGATCGTAGGTGACCACCGTACGGTCGCTGAAGTAGGAAGCAAGCGTGTCGAAGCCCTTAGCGTCCATGGGATGGCCCGCCAACAACAGCGGTGGCCGCCCACCAGCAGTGGGCGACGGACTGCGCACGTCATAGACCAGGTCGACATCAGGTGTTTCGAGCATGTGGGTCTGCGCCTCCATGGTGGTGGCGTCCTCTCTGCGGCACAGAGCCGCTTCGGCAACGCAGGACGTCGTGTCGTCATGTCCTACAGACCGCGCCGACGCCGCGAAGTCAGCGGCCCGCCTAACCTCGGCAGCCAGCGCATCTCCTTCATACGCCGTGACGAGAGGATCCCGCCACACACGTTCGAGCATGACGTTGCCGCGGTAACACGCCTGACCTACGAGAGCGATCGCCACGGCCCCGCTTGCGGCCTGAAGACGCCTGCGGAACCGCGCGCACATGCCGCGGGTCGCGCGGTCGTGTCGATCAGCTGGAAGCTGGGAGGGAAGGATTCTGCCCGCTGCGGGTGTGGGTCACGAATGGTCCCGGTGAGACCCAGGTCGGAACTGATGCCCTCTCGCCTGAGTTCCGCAGATGAGCGGGCTTGGCCAGCAGGGTAAGGCCGAGCGCACCGTCTATCGGTGCGACGACTGCGCCAGCCGCTGCCAGGCGCGGCAATGGATCCAGAATTGCAGCAAGCCCGGCTGGCGCATCGGCACCGGCGGTGAGGTTTCAGGCGCCTTCAGTCGGCGCCGCCCGTGCTACCGGAGGGCGCGTCACCCTGCTCGACGGTGCTTCCCGAGATGGTACGGCTAGCGCCGCTCGCACGGGTGATCTCGATCCTGCGGGGCTGGCTCCGCGGCGACGCGGGGAGGGTCACGTGCAGGACACCATCGGCGTAGGCGGCGGTGAGATTCTCCGAGTCCACGCCCTCGCCGAGGGAGAGTTGCCGGGTGAACGACCCCTGGGATCGCTCGGCGACAATAACCTGCTGGCTTTCGCGGTACGGAGGAGTGCGCTCGGCCTGGATCGTCAAGGCGCCGGAGTCGACGGTCACCTCGATGCTGTCAGGGTCGACGCCGGGCAAGTCGGCCTCGACGTGGTAACTGCCGTCCTCGCCGCGGTAGACGTCCAGCGGCATCGCGAGAGGGGCGCGCGTCCCGCTCGTGGCCATCGACATGAGCCGGTCGAGCTCACGGGCAGGGTCACGAAAGGGCTCAAACCTGAACACTGACATCGCTGCATCCTCCTCGCGAGCCGTCGGCTCGGGGACCACGTACCGCCTCGGGCGACGCTGTGTCTCAGAACATGGTAGTTCTCCCGGGTCCCCTTGTTCATGCCTCGCAGCCTCGGATGTCATGAACGGCGAGGCCGACGGGCCATGCATCAGGGGATGCACCAGACGCACCGACGAGCGGGCGGTGCTACTTGCAGATCTGAGACGTCCTTTCTGTTGCCGGTCGTGCCGGCGAGCCCCCGTCAGAGCCTAGGCCCGCAGGCCCAGCCCCGCTGAGGTGGAGTTTCTCGATCACTCGCGGCGCACAACTCGCCGACGACTCCTCCCGTTCGGAGGCGCGCCGCTCGAGTGCGGTTTCGAACGCGTGCCCGACGTGTGTGTCGCTTCGCCGCAAGAGCGGCCAGTGTTATGGCGCCATGATCGTCTGTGGGCCCGATGACGTGGAGGACGGACGCTCAGGACGTGCTGGGTGGGCCGTGCAGCACCCTCGGCACGTACTCGACCAGCTGGATCTGGCCGTCGAAGGTACGGCTGTCCACCATGTTGAGGGCGACGTCGGGGTAGCCGTCATAGATCCGTTCCTGGCCGGTGGCGCCAGTGATGACCGGGAACATCACCACCCGGAACCGGTCGACGAGGCCGGCTTCCAGCAGCGAGCGGCACAGCGT
>JBKPCP010000131.1:0-3343 GCA_046727475.1 Actinomycetota bacterium
AGCCCGGGCCGGATCACGGCGGAGTGGTGAGCTGCACCTACTTTGTCACCTGCTGATCCGTGCACCTCGGGGCGACTCTCGCTCATCGTGTCAATGTGTGGGCTCAGGACATGCTTGTCGTCTGTCGTCGGGAATGCTTGACGTGATCTTGGGTGGACGCCGGCGCCGGTGACGTGGAGTCGGGTGATCGGGGTGAGGATGCCGCGCATCGCCGGGCCAGCACCTTCACCGCCTGGCTAGATCGCCACCGCTGCCACACCTCGTCGACCTCCGCCGGCGACAGCACCGACCACGCCATCCACGCCACCCCATCCCCTCGCCGAAGCGAAGATCATGAAGTGTTGCGATGACCCGTTGAGAACAGCATGTTCAGTTTTCAGCCATCGTCGACAGGCTGAGCGGTGTCCGAGGACCAGACCCGGGACGATGAACGCCGGAGCAGAAGGCCGAGAGTCGAGGCCGCCGGCCAGCACTGGACGCCGACGCCGAACTTCCCTATAGGGCACAGTTGTCGAGCAGGCGGAGCAATCCGTGCCAAGGGGTATAGGCGCCCCTTGCAGAGCTTGACATCTCATCGCACAGTAGGGAGGACGTACCACTCCGACGGGCATCATATGACGAACATTTCGGGGCCGGCCGCCACCTCCGAAGCTCCCAGCCACGTCTACTACTTCCACACAGGAGCGGGTACGTGGCGGGGAACCTTTACGTTCCGGGTCACGTCTTGGCGTCTGTTCCGACACCGCCGGATCGGCTTGGTCAACGGACTGCTCGTCCGAGCGATGCACGTCACTCAACGCTTGACCGGGAAGTCCAAGTTGGACTCGACGAACGTGGCCAAGCCGGGCGAAGGCGCCTTCGGTGTCGCGGAGAATACAGTCAGGCTTTCGAAGCTACGGCTGACTCTCTACCTCCTCCGGGAACGGTACGTGTTGGATCCTGACGGAACCCGCGTGACTGTGCAGGCGGCCGAACGCTTCGGTCCGATGCCCGGTGTGCTGACACGCAGCTTCACCTATCCGGCCGAGATACGCGATGGCGGAAAGGCATCGACGTATCACATGCCACTTCTCGGAGATCAGTGGACGGCCACCTACCAGGTCGGGGCCGACGGCCGGCACCTGGCCGGGTCGCTGGTCTGTCCCTGGGCGCAGGCGACAGAAGAGGCCAGCAAGGTCCGCAGTTGACCGCCGGACGCTGTCAGGCAGGGATCGCGGGGCACGGCGCCGGTGACAAAGACGCAGGGAGGGTCCGGTGACCGTCGTGGCAGAGACCCCGGCAGATCAGGTGCGACGGGTTGCTGGGAGGATCGCCAGTTATCTGACCCGCTACGACGCCGCGCACGACCCTCGCGCCGTCTTCGCCTACACCTATTTGCGCCTGACCACCACCCTGGAGTCGAGCCTACGGGCCAACGATCCTCCGTTCCGAAGCCCTGCGTGGGTGTCCGGGTTGGCGGAGGCGCTTGCCGCGCAGTACTTCGTCGCGATGGATCGCATCGATGGCTGGTTGGCCACACACGGCGGCGAGAGCGGCCGGGTGCAAGCCACCGACCTTCCCGACGAGGTGTCCCAGCCCTGGCGGGACGTCTACGCCGCGACCACCGGTGGGCGGTCCTACGTCCTAGAGGACGTGCTGTTCGCAATGATGGCGCACATGTCCTATGACCTGCCGCTCGCGCTGCGAGAGATGGCCGAGCCGCAGAACGCCGGCAGCCACATCGACGACTTCCACACGATGAACGCCGTGCTGGGCAACGCAATCGATCGGGTCCAGCAGGAGGTCGCGTCGCGCTATTCGCGCGGGCTGGCGGTCCTCGACCAGCTGCTCGCGGGGCATGACGAGATCCTCTCGAACTACGGCATCCGGATGGCCCGCGGAATGGCATGGTACAACGCGGACCGCCTGCAAGAGCCCACCGCTGCCGCGGCCGCAACCAAGTCAATCGGAAGCAGCACCGGCGCCTTCATCCACGAGGTCCGCTCTCCCGACGACTGGAGACTTCGCCTCGCGCTGCACATCGGCCGTCGGCTGATCCCGGAGCGCCGGTCCTGGCCCATTGTGGAGCACCCAGATGCCGTGAAATGGCAGGAGGACGGGCCAGGGCCCGTCACTGACCGGTAGACTCTATACCCCACCGCACCGGACGTCGTACGGCGGTGTGGCGCTCGAGGAACCCACCTCGCGCCTGAGCATGGACAGCCCCGCTCGTCTCCTCTCCAAACTCGATTGCACGCTGTCGGGACCAACCCCGGTTATCAGCTAGGTAGAGCACTAGCCCTGACGCTTCAAGATCACTTGGTTGGTTCGGCGTGTAGATGACCGAAAGTGCCTTGCCTGTAGGGGATTCTGAGCTTGCTGAGGGCTCTGGATCTCCGGACGGGAAGGCACCTTCGCGGTGAACGCTACTCGTACTCGCCCGCGTGTCGAAGTATCCGCGGACGGCGCCGGTGTCGTGTCGCATGTCGGGGCCCGGCTGCTGGCCGAGCTGGCCGATGGCACGACGCTGACCGCACACCTGTCCGCGCTGTTGGGGGCGCGGACGGCGCCGCAGACGGCGCACGACCCCGGCCACGTGCTGGCGGATCTGGCGGTGATGCTCGCCGACGGCGGCGAGTGCATCAGCGACATCGCGACCCTGGCCGATCAGGCGGCGGTGTTCGGGTCGGTGGCCTCGGACTCGACATGCTGGCGGGTGCTGGACTCGATCACCACGGCCGACCTGGATGGCATCGCCGCATGTCGCGCCGCCGCCCGGACGGTCGCCTGGGCGCAGCGGGCGGAGATGACCGGCGCCGCGTTGCCCGCCTCGCTGGTCGCCGGAACGCCGCTGCTGGATGCGCATGGTCGGCCGGTGCTGGTGATCGACGAAGACGCGACGATCGTGGTCTGCCACAGCGAGAAGGAGTCCGCGGCGGCGACGTTCAAGCACTCCTTCGGCTTCCACCCGGCGCTCGCCTTCTGCGACAACAGCAACGAGGCGCTGGCCGGGATGCTGCGCCCCGGCAACGCCGGGTCCAACACCGCCGCGGACCTGATCGCGGTGCTGGATCAGGCGCTGGCGCAGATCCCGGATGAGCACCGGCACGGCTACCCGGTCCTGATCCGCACCGACGGCGTCGGCTCCTCCAAGGCATTCCTGGCCCACATACGCAGCCTGCGCGAGCACGGCGTGCACGCTGAATTCTCCGCCGGCTGGGCGGTGGGCGAGCGTGAGCACGCCGCCATCGCCGCCCTGCCCGAGACCGCCTGGACACCCGCGGTCGACAGCGACGGCGACCCGCGCGACGGCGCGGCGGTCGCCGAGTTGAGCGGCCTGCTGCCCGCCGCCGTGTTCGCCGAC
>JBKPCP010000132.1:0-10536 GCA_046727475.1 Actinomycetota bacterium
CCGGCGGTGCGGACCTTCGCCGACCTGGTGGCCCGCGGAGGGCGGCGGTGTTCCTCGATGGTCGGTGAAGCCGGCGCCGTGCTGGGGATGTGGGATCTGTTGAGCCCCACCTGGGGTCCCGCACGGGAGGTGAGGGCCTGCCAGCCGGTGCTCGCCATCGGCCGGACACCGCTGGTTCCGGCCGACCCTCTCGTCCGCCGGGTACGTGCCGATGAGATCGAGCGCCTGCTGCCTGCGGCCGTCGCCATGTTCACCGAGGAGGTCGGCGTCTCGCCGACGCGATCCGACGGCGGCGCCTACTACCGGGCCAGGGTGAGCGAGCTGGTGAACTCCGGCCGGGCGTTCGCCCGGTTCGAGGACGGAGAGGTGCTGTTCAAGGCCGAGATCGGATCCGTGACCCCTCACGCGTGCCAGGTGCAGGGCGTCTGGGTTCGTCCCGAGCGCCGCGGCGAAGGTCTGTCCGTCGGTGGCATGGCGGCGGTCGTCGAGCACGCCCTCCGTGACATCGCGCCCGTCGTCTCCCTCTACGTGAACGACTACAACGCGGCGGCCCGTTCTGCGTACCGTCGGGTCGGTTTCCGCGAGGTGGGCGAGTTCGCGACCGTCCTGTTCTGAGCCCGGCCGGCGCGCAACACCGCTCAGCCGACGGTGCCGGGGTCGAGCGAGGTGACGACGACTCCGCCGTTACCGTTCCAGGCTCGCATGCCCCACACTGTGCCGGTGATCCGACCCTTGACGGCGCTGGCGGTGGGCGCCCTCGCGGCTGCGCTCGCCGCCTGCGGCGTGGACGAACCGACGGCCCAGCCGACGCCGAGCGGGTCCGTACCGGCCGAGACCCCGACCGTCACGCCCACGCCCGAGCCGCGGACGTTCACGCTGGTCGCGACCGGTGACGTCCTGTTGCACGAGCGGCTCTGGCGCCAGGCGGAACAGGACGCATCGGACACGGCGATGGACTTCGCGCCCCAGCTGGCGAACGTGGCGCCGGTGGTGTCCGGCGCCGACCTGGCGATCTGCCATCTCGAGACGCCCTTGGCGCCCGCGAACGGTCCGTTCACCGGATATCCCATCTTCTCCGGCCCGCCCCAGATCGTCCCGGCGCTCGTCACCGCCGGATACGACGCCTGCACCACGGCATCGAACCACACCTTCGACAAGGGCGCCGACGGTGTCACGCGAACCCTGGACGCCCTCGACGCCGCGGGTCTGGCCCACGCGGGTTCAGCGCGGACGCCGCAGGAGGCCGACGCGACGACGATCCTCGACGTGACGACCGAGCAGGGTCCGGTCCGGCTGGCGCTGTTGTCCTACACGTACGGCTTCAACGGCATCCCCTACCCGGACGGCGAGACCTGGCGAGCGGACGAGATCGACGAGGCGACGATCCTGGCCGACGCGGCGGCCGCGCGGACGCGGGGCGCCGAGGTCGTCGTCGTGGCCCTGCACTGGGGCACCGAATACGACCAAGAGCCCAACGAGCAGCAACGTGAGCTGGCGCCGCGGCTGATCGCCTCGCCGGATGTCGACCTGCTGCTCGGCCACCATGCCCACGTCGTCCAGCCGATGGAGAACGTCGGTGGCGAGTGGGTCGTGTACGGCATGGGGAACCTGATGGCGAACCACGCGGAGCCGGAGGGACCGAAGGCCGAGGGACTCCTGACCCGCTTCACGTTCACCGAGGATCTAGCGGCGGGGACGTTCAGCGCTCCTGTCGCGGAATACCTCCCGCTGTACCAGACGTACGAGTTCCCGATCGAGGTGCTCGACGTGCCGGCCGCGCTGGCGAGCGGCGACACGGGGACGACGACGGCATCGCGGCTGCAGACGGCGCTGACCCGAACCACCGAGGTCGTCACCAGCCGCGGCGGCGCCGAGCACGGCCTGATCCCGCTGGCCCGCTAGAGCGGACCACACCGTCGAAGCAGGAATCCGGCGCGACCACGGCCGGCCCGTCTGGGTATCCTCGCCCGGTCACCTGACCTGCGACCGACGGAGCTACCTGCGGTGATCCTGCGGATGTCGAGCCTGTTCCTGCGCACGTTGCGCGAGGACCCGGTCGACGCCGAGGTCCCGAGCCACCGGCTGCTGGTCCGCGCGGGGTACGTCCGCCGCGTCGCACCGGGCATCTTCTCCTGGCTGCCGCTGGGCTACCGGGTGTTCCGCAACGTCGAGCGGATCGTCCGCGAGGAGATGGACCGGTCCGGCGCCCAGGAGGTGCACTTCCCCGCGCTCATTCCCCGGGAGCCCTACGAGGCCACCGGGCGCTGGACCGAGTACGGAGACAACATCTTCCGGCTGAAGGACCGCCGCGGGGCCGACTACCTGCTCGGGCCGACGCACGAGGAGCTGTTCACGCTGCTGGTGAAGGACCTGTACTCGTCGTACAAGGACCTCCCGCTGTCGATTTACCAGATCCAGACGAAGTACCGCGACGAGGCGCGGCCCCGGGCCGGCATCCTGCGAGGCCGCGAGTTCGTCATGAAGGACTCGTACTCGTTCGACGTCGACGACGCCGGGCTGCAGCGCTCGTATGAGGCGCATCGCGCCGCGTACATCCGGACGTTCGACCGGCTCGGCCTGGACTACGTGATCGTCGCGGCGATGTCCGGTGCCATGGGTGGCAGCGCGAGTGAGGAGTTCCTCGCGCCCTGCGAGATCGGCGAGGACGCGTATGTGCGGTCGGCGGGGGGCTATGCGGCCAACGTCGAGGCCGTGACGACTCCGGTTCCCGACGCCGTCGCGTACGACGACGCGCCGGCCGCGCACGTCGAGGACACGCCCGACACCCCGACGATCGAGACACTGGTGGCGTTCGCCAACGAGCGCTTCCCACGGCCCGATCGGTCCTGGACCGCCGCCGACACGCTCAAGAACGTCGTCGTGACCCTGCGCCAGCCCGACGGAACGCGCGAGACCCTGGTCGCGGGCGTTCCCGGCGACCGGGACGTCGACCTCAAACGGCTGGCAGCGGCCGTTGCACCCGCGGAGCCTGAGCCTTTCACCGAGGCCGACTTCGCCAGCCATCCCATGCTTGTGCGCGGTTACATCGGGCCGGCCGGCTTCGACGGCGACGCGTCGGGCCAGTACCTCGGCGCCGAGGCGACGGCCAAGGTCCGCTACCTGCTCGATCCCCGGGTCGTCGAGGGAACCCGCTGGATCACCGGGGCCAACGCCGATGGTCGACATGTCTTCGACCTGGTGGCGGGGCGCGACTTCGGAGCGGACGGCACGATCGAGGCGGCCGAGATCCGTGCTGGCGATCCGGCCCCCGACGGGTCGGGGCCGCTCGAGCTGGCCCGGGGGATCGAGATCGGGCACATCTTCCAGCTCGGACGGAAGTACGCGGAGGCGCTGGACCTGAAGGTCCTCGACGAGAACGGCAAGCTCGTCACCGTCACGATGGGGTCGTACGGCATCGGTGTCTCGCGCGCGGTCGCCGCAATCGCCGAGCAGACCTACGACGACCAAGGGCTGTGCTGGCCGCGCGAGGTTTCGCCCGCGGATGTCCATCTGGTGGCCGCCGGGCGGGACGTCGCGGTGTTCGACGCCGCGGAAGCCCTGGCCTCGTCGCTGGAAGCGGCTGGTCTGCGCGTGATCTACGACGATCGACGCGGCGTCTCGCCTGGGGTGAAGTTCAAGGACTCGGAGCTGCTCGGCGTGCCGACGATCGTCGTGGTGGGCCGCAGGCTGGCCGACGGTGTGGTCGAGGTGAAGGACCGCGGCACGGGTGATCGGGTCGACGTGGCTCTCGACGACGCCGTCACCCATCTGGTCGAGCTCTGCCGGAGCTGAGCTCGTCATCGGCCGGTGGGGCCACGGACGTCAACAGCTGAAACGGACCTCGATAACCAGGACGTCGGGGAATGGAGATGGCGCGCCGTTGTGCCAATTGACGTCCGTTCTGGCTATGAAGGCCAGCGCCATGTCTCGGGCGATGTCGGCGGGGTCAGGCAGGTTCACGCTTCACTCCTCGCCAGCCGATCGGCGTCAGTGTCACCCCAGTCTGGCGCCACGGGCGGCCTCCTCGACCGCGTGGCCCTCGTCGACCCACACACCCGCGCTGACCTGCGGGAATGCCGCCAGACCTGCGCCTGCCGAGCCGGAAAGTCCCGTATACGGGACTCATGCCTGCCTATCGAGAGAGCTCTCAACTCGGTCCGTGGCCGGGCCGTCATCGGCCGCCGATACGCACGATCGTGCGGATCAGCCTTGACATCAGACCAGTGTAGCCGCCATCCTCAATGAATACGCACGAACATGCGTGTTGACCAAGGAAAGGCTGCCGGAATGCCCTCCGAGCGGGAAAACACGCACGAACGTGCGGATCTTGCGCAGGTGGTCCGCGGCCGGCGGCGCCAGCTCGACCTGCGCCAGGAGGACCTCGCCGACCTGGCCGGCGTCTCACTGCGCTTCGTCCAGGCGCTCGAGGCCGGCAAGCGCACCGTCCAGCTCGACCGGGTCGAGGCGGTGCTGGCTGTCCTGGGCCTTCGCCTGCGCGTCGAACGGGTGCGGGGGTGACAGTGGACCCGCAGGAGCTCACCGGGGTCGAACATGCCTGGGTGTTCAGGAAAGGCCGTCGGGCGGGAACCCTGACCCGCCGGCCGGAGGGCGTCGAGTTCTCCTACCTGTCCTCCTACCGCGACGCCGGCGGGCCGGCGGTGGCGACGACGCTGCCGGTCCGAGCCGAACCGGTCGTGCGGCCGGCCGGCGCGGTCCCCGCGTTCTTCGCCGGCCTGTTGCCCGAGGGCCGGCGGCTGACGGCACTGCGAGCGGCAGTGAAGACCAGCGCGGACGACGAGCTCAGCCTGCTCCTGGCAGTCGGGGGTGACACGGTCGGCGACGTCCAGATCCTGCCCGAGGGGGTCGAGCCGGCCGTCGTCGAGCCACGCGTGCGGGTGACCCAGTGGTCCGACGTTTCGTTCGCCGAGCTGTTCGTCCAAGAGGCCGCCGGCACCGCTGCCTTCGACCGGGTCGGCATCCCGGGAGTTCAGGAAAAGGTCTCGGCGGCAATGATCGCCTTCCCGGTGGCCGCTGCCGGTGAGCGCTACATCCTCAAGCTGAACCCGCCGGAGTTCCCGCGCCTGGTGGAGAACGAGGCGTTCATGCTCGCAGCGGCACGGCACAGCGGCCTACCGACCGTCGACGCCGATGTGGTCAGTGACCGGGACGGGCGCACCGGCCTGCTGGTCCGTCGCTTCGACCGACTCCCGGACGGCGGGATGCTCGGCGTCGAAGACGGCTGCCAGGTGCTCGACCGGTATCCAGCGGCCAAGTACGCCGTGACGACGGAGGCCGTCTGCGCCGCTCTTGCGGCGGCCACCGACGCCCCGGTCGTCGCAGGTCGGGACCTCCTGCGGTGGGTTGCCTTCGCGTACGTCAGCTGCAACGGCGACCTGCACGCGAAGAACGTGGCAGTCGGCGAGCGCCCGGACGGCACCTATCGGGTGACGCCGGCCTACGACCTGCCCTCGAGTTACCCGTACGGCGACCTCACCATGGCTCTGTCCGTCAACGGCAAGCGCCGTGAGGACATCGCCCGGGGTGACCTGCTGGCTCTGGCCGCGGCTGTGCAGGTCACCGAGCGGGCAGCAACGAAGGTGGTGGACGACGTGGTCGCCCGGGTCGATGCCTGGCTCCCCGAGCTGAGCGGGCTCCCGTTCGACCCGGGCGTGCTGACGAAGTGGCGCCGGGCCATCGGATACCGGGCCCGCCAGCTCTCGGCCTGAGCGAGGGCCCGACGCGGCGATCGTCTCGTCGGAACCCTTGTCGCCGGACGGTGACTACCCCAGGCTGGAGGGGTCGGCCACCGTGGAAAGGGGGCGGTCGTGCAGGAGCGTGGGTACGAGTACGACCTGCTTGTGATCGGTTCCGGACCCGGCGGGCAGAAGGCGGCGATCGGCGCTGCCAAGCTCGGCAAGCGGGTGTGCGTGGTCGAGCGTCAGCACATGGTCGGCGGCGTCTGCGTCAACACCGGGACCATCCCGTCCAAGACGCTGCGCGAGGCCGTCCTCTACCTGACCGGTCTGTCGATGCGCGAGCTGTACGGACAGTCCTACCGGGTCAAGGGCGAGATCACGGTCCAGGACCTGCTGGCCCGCACTCAGCACGTGATCGGCCGAGAGATCGAGGTCGTGCGGTCCCAGCTGTTCCGCAACCACGTTGACCTGGTCATCGGGTTCGGCAGGTTCGTCGACCCGCACACAATCGAGGTCGAAGGCACGGGTCAGCGCCGCAGGATCAGCGCCGCGCAGGTCGTGATCGCGACCGGGTCGCGGCCCGCCCGTCCGGCCCACGTCGAGTTCGAGGAGGGCCGCGTCGTCGACTCCGACGGGATCCTCTCCCTGGAGCGCATCCCCGACACCATGGTCGTGGTGGGCGCGGGGGTCGTCGGCATCGAGTACGCCTCGATGTTTGCCGCGCTCGGGACCCGCGTCACCGTCGTGGAGCGGCGTGACACGATGCTGGAGTTCTGCGACCCGGAGGTCGTCGAGTCGCTGAAGTTCCACCTACGCGACCTCTCCGTGACCTTCCGGTTCGGCGAGGAGGTCGAGAAGGTCGAGATCGGCCGGCAGGGCACGATCACGACGCTCGTGAGTGGCAAGCGCATCCCGGCAGAGACCGTCATGTACTCCGCCGGCCGGCAGGGCATGACCGACGAGCTGGACCTCGCCGCCGCCGGACTCGTTGCCGACGACCGGGGCCGGATCGCGGTCGACGAGCAGTACCGGACGCCGATGCCGCACATCTACGCGGTGGGCGACGTTATCGGCTTCCCGGCTCTGGCGGCCACCAGCATGGACCAGGGCCGGCTCGCGGCGCTCTACGCGTTCGGTGAGCCGGCCAACGAGCTGCAGGACATCCAGCCCATCGGCATCTACACCATCCCGGAGATCTCGTACTGCGGGCGCAGCGAGGTCGGGCTGACCGACGACGCGGTGCCGTACGAGGTCGGCATCTCCCGCTACCGCGAGCTCGCCCGCGGTCAGATCGTGGGCGATTCCTACGGGATGCTCAAGCTCCTGGTGTCGACGACGACACGGCGCCTGCTCGGCGTCCACCTGTTCGGAACGGGCGCGACCGACCTGGTACACATCGGCCAGGCGGTGATGGGGTGCGGTGGCACGGTGGACTATCTCGTCGACACCGTCTTCAACTTCCCGACCCTGTCCGAGGCGTACAAGGTCGCCGCCCTGGACGCGACGAACAAGCTGCGTGCGGCGGACCGGTTCGGCATGTGACGATCACGCCGGCGACACCGGATCGAGGCCGGGGAGCGCCGCCGTCGGTGCGCCCCAGCCGGCCGACCGAACCGCTGCCTCGACCAACGCGCGAGCCGCAGACTCCCGCAACGTGGGATTGGTGGTGACGCGCACCAGGTCGGCGTAGAGGGGGGCGAGGCGTTCCTCGAGCTGGCCCGCCAGCCGACGGGCCGTGGCCGGATCCACGACGGCGAACGGCACGGCGTAGGCAGCGAGCGCCGCAACCGGGTCGGCGCTGCGGGCGCGGACCTGCGCCGCGAGCTGGTCCCTGCGGGCCCGGTGAGCGTCGTAGGCAGCCCGGACGGCGGGCTCGTCGCCGTCGGACACGTAGGGTCCCAACAGGCCGTAGCCGTACACGCACGCGTGCTCCCCGGCGAGGGCTGCCTGCAGGGCGTCGAGCGTGCTCATGACGCCGTTCCGAGGACCACGTCGTGCGCGGCTTCGCAGGCGGCGACGGCTGCGAGGAGCTCCGCGAGCTCCGGATCCTCCGATCGGAGGCAGTCGGCGACACGCGCGTCCGCGGCGGCCCGCTCCGCGGCCCGCAGGGCAGTGAGCGCCTGGGCCGGATCGGCCGGGACGGCGGGCGGAGCGACCGGCGTCGGGGCAGTTGACGGCGTGCCGGGTGATCCCGTTGCGGGCGCGGAAGCTGACGTCGGCGCCGGGGTCGCCACCGGGCCCGACGTCTCCACGGCATCGAGGTGACGACGGTGCCGGGCCGAGAACGGTGCCAGCTGCGCGGCTACGGCGGGATGGGTGCTGACCGTCGCCTGGTAGAGGGCCAGCAGGTCTCGCTCGGCCGACGTCACCTCAGCGCGGAGCAGCGCATCTGGATCGGGCCGGTCCGGCGAACCCTCGGTGGCCGGTGGCGGGCGATCGTCTCCGGTGCAGGCCGCCAACGACGCAGCCGCGGCACCGAGCAGCACGAGCCGCCGGGTCGGCCTGTGCGTCACCTCGGACATTCCTGGCACCGGCACACCGTAGGACACCCGGGAAGGCAGGTCGGCGCCCGGCCGGGGCGGTGAGCCGACAGTGATCCACGCGCCGCAGTGGAGCGGTAGGCTGGCGGCACCGACGCCAGTGCTGGCGCCGGCGCATGTGTTGCCCACAACTCGACAGTGAGGAGGACCACGGTGAGTCCCCCCGACCGTGACCTTCTCCGCGAGGTCGTCGAGCCGGTCTGTGCCGCGGCTGGGCTCGACCTGGAGGCGCTCGAGGTCACGCCCGCCGGCCGGCGGCGTCGGGTGACCATCGTCGTCGATGCCGACGGGGGCGTCGATCTCGACCGCTGCGCCGCCCTATCCCACGAGCTGTCCACAGCACTCGACGCCGGGGACCTGATGGGCGAGACCCCGTACACGCTCGAGGTGAGCTCCAGAGGGGTGTCGCGGCCGTTGACGCTCCCGCGGCATTGGCGCCGCAGCATCGGACGGCTGGTTCGGCTGGATCTCAGCGACGGACGCGAGGTCCTCGGGCGGATCGACGCCGCCGACGACGGCGCTGCCGTCCTCGAAGTCGACGGCACCAAGCGGCGGGTCGCCTACGACAGCGTCGGCACCGCGCGCGTCCAGGTGGAGTTCCGTCGCATCGACGAGGCAGAGGAGTGACGCCGTGGACATCGACCTGTCGGTCCTGCGCGCGCTCGAGCGGGAGAAGGAGATCTCCTTCGACCTCGTCGTGGAGGCCCTCGAGCAGGCCCTCTTTGTCGCGTACGAGCGCACCGGCGGCGCCTTTCCCAACGCCCGGGTCGAGCTCGACCGCAAGACCGGGCACGTCACCGTCTGGGCCCAGGAGCTCGACGAGAACGGCGCCGTCGTCCGGGAGTGGGACGACACACCGGAGGGGTTCGGCCGGATCGCGGCGACGACGGCCAAGCAGGTGATCCTGCAGCGGCTGCGCGACGCCGAGGACGAGGTGACGTTCGGCGAGTTCCTCGGCCGGGAAGGCGACGTCTTGTCTGGCACCGTCCAGCAGGGCCGCGACCCGCGCGCCGTGCTGGTCGACCTCGGCAAGGTCGAGGCGATCCTGCCGGCACAGGAGCAGGTGCCGGGGGAGCGGTACGAGCACGGCAGCCGGATCAAGTGCTACGTGCTCCAGGTGCGAAAGGGCATGAGAGGACCGGTGATCACGCTGTCGCGCACCCATCCGAACCTGGTCAAGAAGTTGTTCGCGCTCGAGGTGCCGGAGATCGCCGACGGCACGGTCGTGATCGCCGGCATCGCGCGGGAGGCCGGACACCGGAGCAAGATCGCTGTCCGCTCGACGAACCCCGGCGTCAACGCGAAGGGGTCGTGCATCGGCCCGATGGGTGCCCGGGTGCGGGCCGTGATGGCCGAGCTGCACGGCGAGAAGATCGACATTGTGGACTGGTCCGACGATCCGGCCGAGCTGGTCGCGAATGCGCTGTCGCCGGCCCGCGTCCAGCACGTCGAGGTCGTCGACGCCGAAGCCCGGGCCGCCCGCGTGACGGTGCCGGACTACCAGCTGTCGCTGGCCATCGGCAAGGAGGGCCAGAACGCCCGGCTGGCGGCCCGGCTGACCGGTTGGCGTATCGACATTCGCCCCGACACGGAGGGCGTGACGGGCACCACCGCGGTTCCGGATCCGGCTGAGGATGACATCCGGGTGGCGCCGGACTCGGCCGATGCCTGAGCAGGCGGTAGACTCGACGTGGAACACCGTGCGACCACGAACACCCGTGCGAACCTGCGTGGGCTGCCGTGCCCGCACGGAGAAGTCCGACCTGCTGCGTGTCGTGGCAGTCGAGGGCGAAGCCGATGTCTCGGCACTCGTCCCCGACCACCGCGGCCGGCTCCCGGGTCGGGGCGCGTACCTGCACCCTGACCTGCGGTGCCTCGACCTCGCCGAGCGCCGTCGGGCGTTCCCGCGGGCATTGCGCCTGACGGGGCCGCTCGACGCTTCTGCGCTGCGGCAATGGCTCGGGGAGCAGGGGGCCGCCGTCCCGGGCTCCGGTACGGCGGCGACTGGCCAGGAAGAAGGAGACATCACGTGACGCTCGTGGGCACTCGATGAGCACGCAGCGATGAGTACGCGCACCACCTAGCCGGTCCGAGCCGAAGCCCGGGCCGAGAAGGAGAGCAGTGGCTAAGGTCCGGGTTTACGAGCTCGCCAAGGAGTTCGGAGTAGAGAGCAAGGTCGTCCTGGCAAAGCTGGGTGATCTTGGTGAGTTCGTCAGGTCGGCGTCCTCGACCATCGAGGCACCGGTCGTACGCAAGCTGAAGGAAGCCTTCGCCGACGCTCCGGCGCCGGTGAAGAAGGC
>JBKPCP010000133.1:0-22407 GCA_046727475.1 Actinomycetota bacterium
ACGGGTCGGTGGACGCGGCGTCAGGCGGCCGCATTGGTGAAGCGTCTCGCGCTGTCGCCCGGCGGGAGACTGCACCGGGACCGAGTTGTCGACGCGCTATGGCCGGACGCCACCCTCGACGTCGCGCTACCCAGGCTGCACAAGGCCGCTCATTACGCCCGTCGCGACCTGGGCGATCGTGACGCCGTCGTACTACGGGACGAGGTCGTCGCCCTCTTTCCCTATGCGACGCTCGAGGTGGACGCCATCACGTTCGAAGCGGCCGCCGACGCTGCGCTCGCGGCGAAGCCACTCTCCCCCGAGGCCTGTGCCAATGTGTTGAAGCTCGCCGGTGAACTACTCCCCGAAGACCTGGCCGCGTGGTGGCTGGACGAACCCCGAGAACGCCTGCGGCTGCGCGCCGCGGAGTTACTGCGGGGCGCACGCCGGTGGACTGACCTGCTGCGGGTGGATCCGGCGAATGAAGAGGCACATGTCGCGCTCCTCCGCGAGGCGGTTGTCTCGGGTGACCGGACGAACGCGTTTCGCCGCTACGCCCGAATGGAGCAGGTTCTGGGCACGGAGTTCGGGATATCTCCCGGTCGCGAAGCCATCGCGCTGCGCCAGCGTCTGCTGGTGACCTAGGTGGCGTCGTCGTCCGTGCCGTGGGCACCGGGTGCCGTGGGTGCGCTCGGGCGGCGCAGGGTCTCGTACATGCGCACCGCGACCAGCACACCGGATGCCGCCGTCAGTCCCGCCACCGCCCACACGGCGACCCGTACGCCGAAGGCGTCGGCAAGAACGCCGGATAGGAGTGCGCCGACGGCGAACCCGCTGTCGCGCCACAGCCGGTAGACCCCGACGGCTCGTGCTCGCCATGCTGGGTGGGCGACGTCGCCGACGGCGGCCAGCAGCGTTGGGTAGACGAGCGCGGTGCCGGCGCCGAGCAGTGCAGCGGCGATGGCCCACACAGCGAACGTGTCACCAGCGGCGACCATGGCTAGGCCGGCAGCCTGGGTGAGCATGCCGGTGACGATGAGCGGCTTGCGGCCGATCCGGTCCGACCACGCGCCGGTGACCAGTTGCCCGAGGCCCCAGACCGCCGGGTACAGCGCGGCGAGGATCCCGATACGGGTCACGGAGAGACCGGCGGCCGCGAACAGGATGGGGAACAGGCCCCAGGCCAGGCCGTCGTTGAGGTTGTTGACCATGCCGGCCTGGCTGGCCGCGGACAGCGCCGGCTCGCGCAGACTCGTCTGCACGAAGACGGCGCGGCCGTCGAGCTCGCCGTGCAGGTGGTCGTGCCGTGCGTCGCTGCGTACGGTGTGGCTGGCGGCCTCGAGCCGGGCGTGTCCGCGGGTCTCGTGGATGGCCAGCGTCGAAAGGCCGAGCCCGAGGGCGGCGTAGGCGAGGCCGAGGTAGAACGGCTCGGGTTGCAGCCCGTACCGGGCGGCGATGTAGCCCGTGGCGAGCGCGGTAACCGCAACTGCACCGTAGCCTGCGGCCTCGTTGAGCCCCATCGCCAGGCCGCGCCGGGACGGCCCGACGAGGTCGATCTTCATGATGACCGTGGTCGACCATGTGAGGCCCTGGCTGACGCCGAGCAGCACGTTGGCAGCTACCACCCAGCCCCAGGTGGGCGCCCAGATGAGCAGTAGCGGAACCGGAACGGCGATCAACCAGCCGGCGACGAGGACGGGCTTGCGGCCATACCTGTCGGACCAGGCGCCGGCCAGGTAGTTGGTGACGGCCTTGGCGATGCCGAACGCCAGGATGAAGGTGAGCGCCGCGGTGTACGCCCCCAGGTGGAACACGCGGTCGGCGAGCAACGGCAGCACCGTGCGCTCCTGGCCGAACAACCCGCCGACCATGGCGTTGACCGCGACCAGCAGAGCGAACTGTGCGGCGTTGGCGCGCAGACCCAGGCGTGGAGCAGGTCCCCGGGGGTGGGCGTCGGTCGTCGGTGGGTGAGTCACACCCCGGACTCCAACGCGGAGCCACGGGCGTCGGCCCACTCGTCAGGGCCGCCCACGACGACCGCGACGTGGCTGCGCCCGGCTCGCTCGAGCAGACTGGCGGCGGTCGCGGCTCGTTCGCCATGTCCGCACATCACCGCAACGGGTTCCGCTGGCAGTGACGACGAGGCGCCGGGCAACGCTCCGAGCTCGACGCTGCGGGCACCGGGCACGTGCCCGGCCGCGAACTCCTGCCGCTGCCGTACGTCGACCAGTGCCGACTCGAGCGGGTGGTCGGCGCGCACCAGCGGGGTGCTGATCGTCGGCAGCCCGGCTGCCACCGCGGCGTCGACGCCGCCAGACAGCTCACCGACAATGTTGTCGCATCCGATCTTGGTGGCCTGCCACACGATCTCATCGGGGTCCTGGTCCGGGTCGCGCAACACGACCAGCGGCGTGTCGTGCGGAACGATCCAGCCGAGCCAGGTCGCGAACGCGTCGCGCAACGGGATGGACAACGACCCTGCGACGTGCCGGCTCGCGTACTCCACCACGGGGCGGGTGTCAACCAACCATGCGCCCTCCCGCACCAGCTGCCGTGCCCGGGCGGGTTCAAGCTGCGTGAGAGTGGGGGCCTCGTCGACCAAGCGTGGTCCGCGCCGGTTCACCTCGGCCAGGCGCAGGAAGTACGGCGGGAACGACCCGAGCGAGCCGAGCAGCTGTGCGACGAACGCGTCCTCGTTGCCGGCACGAAGCAACGGGTTGGTGGCCTTCTCCCGCC
This sequence comes from Actinomycetota bacterium, assembly GCA_046727475.1. Classification (GTDB taxonomy): domain Bacteria; phylum Actinomycetota; class Actinomycetes; order Jiangellales; family Jiangellaceae; genus DAIUDS01. The sequence continues at coordinate 2,716 of JBKPCP010000133.1, forward strand.
CAATGCTGCTCGTCCGTTCCACGCCGACGGGCGCCGAGCAGAAGGAACCGGCCCCGTGCGTGGGCCATACCGCCACGTCGTCGTCCAGCTCGGCGAGCCTGTGAAGCGAGCGATACTGCGCGCGGGCCAGCTCATCGGCGCGATCAGGATCGACGAGGTCCGTGCGGGCGGCCGAGCCGACCAGTAAGGACCCGCCGGTGAACACCCCGATCTGCCGGTCTCCGTCGAGCAGTACGAAGGCGACGTGCTCATCGGTGTGGCCCGGGGTCGTCAGAGCGCGCAGCCGCAAGCCCCCGAGGTCGGCCTCGTCGCCGTCGCCCAGCCCTGTGTGCGGGAACTCCCTTCGACCAGCCGCGGGCGCGAGCACCGTGGCGCCCTCGGAGTGGGCGAGCTGACGAGCGCCGGAGACGAAGTCCGCGTGCAGGTGGGTGTCGGCGGCGAACGCCACCCGCAGCCGGCGCCCGTCGACGGCGGACCGGATGGCACGCAGGTCGAGGCTGGCGTCCACCACCAGTGCCCGACCATCGCCCAGGTCCACCAGGTAGGCCGAGTTGCCCAGCCCCTCATCGACGACCGAGACGACGTTCAAGTCATCCATGGATCCGCATCCTCCCGTACGGTGCTCAAGGAGTCGTTTGAATAGTGCTGGACCGTGCGTATGCTCGTCAAGTGATCGCTTGAACAGCGGAGGAGCGGATGATTCGCGGCAGGCAGGCAAAGGACGCCCTGTTCGACGGGCTCGCCGGGGTAGCCAAGGCACTCGGCAACGGGCGTCGTGCTGAGATCATCGATCTGCTGTGCCAGGGGGAGCGGTCGGTGGAGGACGTCGCCGGCGAGATAGGCCAGAGCGTCGCCAACACCTCTCACCACCTGCAGCAGCTCCTTCGGGCTGGGCTGGTGCGCACCCGCCGCGACGGCACCCGCATCCACTACTCCCTGGCCAGCCCACGGGTCGGCGAGCTGTGGGCGGCAGTGCGGGACGTGGCCGCCGAGCACGTCCATGAGCTCGACCAGCTCGCCACCGCATATCTGGGCGACCGGTCGCGCCTGGAGACCGTCAGCCGAGACGAGCTCAGCAGGCGTCTGCGCAAGCGTGAGGTCGTTGTGCTCGATGTACGCCCCGAGCAGGAGTTCGCCGCCGGCCACGTCGCCGGAGCGGTGTCAGTACCGGTCAGCGAGCTGACCCGCAGGCTAAGGGACGTACGCAAGGACCGGACAATCGTCGCCTACTGCCGCGGCCCGTACTGCGTGTACGCCGACGACGCGGTCCGTGCGCTCTCCCAACGCGGCTACCACGCTGCCCGATTGGAAGACGGGTTCCCCGAATGGGCCCGTGCCGGCCTGCCCGTGGAGACCTCACACTCCTGAGCCATTCAGTCCAAGGCGCTGTGCTCTTGGTCAGATGGGCTTGCGCGCCTTGGCGATCACGCAGGTGGCGACCTGCCCATGCTTGTGCGTGGGGATCAGCCGGCGCATGAGCATGATGATCTCCGGCGTGAACAGCGGATACAGCGCGGCGTGGTCAAGCCCGAACGGTGTCCGCTGTCCCAGGGAGATGTCCTCGAAACCCGTTCTACTGAGTTTGGTGAGGAAGACTCGTTCGGACATGGCACCAGACACGCAGCCGGCCCAAGCGGCCTCCGACCCGAGGACCCTGGGGGGAAGGTCGTCATTCACGGTGAGGTCGGCGACGCAGAGCCGCCCACCCGGTCGAAGCACACGGTCGATCTCCGCGAGCGCCCGGCTCTTGCGTGCGGACAGGTTGAGTACCCCGTTGGAGATGACGACGTCGACACTGCCTTCGGGCAGCGGGATCGCCTCCATCTGCCCCTGGAGGAACTCGGTCCACGCATCGACGCCTGCTTGGTGGGCGTGCAGCTCGGCCCGCTCGCACATCTCCTCCAGCATGTCGAGGCCGATGGCGCGCCCGCCGGGTCCGACCTCGTGCGCGGCAAGGATCGTGTCGATGCCGCCGCCACTGCCCACGTCGAGCACCGTCTCCCCACGCCGGAGACCCGCCTGTCGGACCGGGCTGGCCACCCCTAGCGCCCAGGCGATGGCCCCGGACGGGACCCGGCCGAGCTCGTCGGCCGAGTACAGCCGCTGCGCCACAACTTCACCTGCCCCGGTTGGGATCGCCGCGTACGCACGGCGGACCGAGTCGGTGATGTCCTGCTGGAAGAGCAGATCTCTGGGCTTGATCACAGCTCCTCCAGGAACCGCTCGAGCCGGTGACGGGCCCGTGGTGGTAGATCGTCCTTCGCGTGCGAGCGGAGCAGCGCACGGAGCTCGGTGGCGAACTCGAGCTCGCCGCAGCACCGTCGACAGAACGAAAGGTGCTCCTCGACAGCGGCCGCGTCCTCCGTGGAGAGCGCGCTGTCCAAGTAATCCCACAGTCGGCGGACTGCCTCGCCGCACGAGATCAGTCGTTGCCGGTCTTCGGTCACCGTGTGCTCCGATCGGTCAGCAACCCGTTCTCCGCTGCATAGGTCCACAGCTCGCGTTCGAACGCTTTGCGGCCGCGATGCAGCTGGGCCAGCACCGTCCCCACCGGTAGCGCGAGCAGCCGCGCTATCTCCTTGGTGGCGAACCCCTGGATGTATCGCAGCACCAGCGGCGCCCGGTAGATCGCGGGCAGCCGCAGCAGCACCTCCCGGACGTCCTCGCGCCCGAAGGCGTGCAGGAAGTCGACGTGCAGGCTGTCCGAGTAGGGGAACGGATCTTCCTCTGCGAGGGTCCGGTACAGGGAGAAATCCGCGACGTTGTCCACCGGGATCTCGTCGACCGTGCGGGCGTCCCTGCGGATCCGGTCGCGGTAGGCATTGACGAGGATGGCCCGAAGCCAGCCGCAGCCGGCATCGGCGCTGCGCAATGTGCCGTACGACCTGTAACCCCGGAGAAGGGCGTCCTGCACCAGATCCTCTGGGTCGTGCCGGGTCAGCCGGCGGGCCAGCCCGTACAGGCAGGACAGGTGCTCCCGGGCCAGCGCCTGAAAGCTGTCCCGGGATGTCTGGTCGTCCACCGTCGCCCTCATCACGTCCCCACCCGCGGGGTGCCCCTGCTGGCACAGACGTCGGACAGAGCGAAGTTATTGCATGCGGGCCGGAATGCAATCGGCCCGCGTGCTCGGGCGTCTGATGGGTGACAGCGACCCGAGGAGGGGACGGCATGACGACGATCGCAACCGAGTCCCAGGTGGGGGGTGCCCAGACGAGCCTGCGCTGGGGAGTGTGGCTGATGAACGCGGGGGCGGTGGCCTTCATCGGCTACGCCGCGGTCTTCTTCGCCCTGAACTTCAGTGACCGCTTCCTCGAGCTGGGCATCGGGCAAAGCGAGGTGGACGTGGGCCGGCAGGAGATCGAGGCGTTCAGTCCGTCGTTGCTGCACTACATCGGCCATTTGCACATTGCCACCGCCGGCTTCATCGCCGCCACCGGGCTGGCGGTGCTGTTCCTCGTCAGCTATGGGGTCAGGCGCGGCCAGCTGTGGGCATGGGTGGGCGCGGTCGCCGCACCGGTGCTCGGGCTGGCGGTAGCGCTGCCCGCGCACTACCCGAACAACTTCGACACCCTTGGCCACCTCGGCCCCATCTACCTCGCGGTACTCGTTTTCGTGGCCGGCGCGGCCCTTGCCCTGAACGGGCTGCTCAGGAGCAGACCATGATGGTTCGGCCCGTGGAGGATCTCCAGCAGGTGCCTAGGCGATGAGCACCATCCACACGCGCCTGGACACTCACGAGCTGACCCGCCAGGTACAAGCCCTGTACGCGCAGGTGGCGCTGCACCCGCAAGCGGGCTACCACTTCCCGGTCGGCAGGCAGCTTGCCGAACGGCTGGGCTACCCGGTCGGGCTACTCGACATGATCCCCGGCGATGTCCTCGCCTCATTCGCTGGCGTCGGCTTCCACCTAGAGCTGGCGCAACTGACACCCGGGCAGCGGGTGCTCGACCTCGGCTGCGGATCGGGCACCGACTCCTTCGCCGCCGCACAACTCGTCGGCCCCACGGGCTGGGTCGTCGGCGTGGACATGTCCGCCGAACAGCTCGCCAAGGCCGACCGACTACGCGCAGGCGCCACCAACATGCGGTTCGTCCCCGGACGGCTGGAGGCGCTGCCGTTCCCCGATCGCTCGTTCGATGCGGTCATCTCCAACGGCGTCTTCAACCTTTGCCCGGACAAGGCGCGGGTCTTCCGCGAAACAGCCCGGGTGCTGCGTCCGGGTGGGCGACTGGTAGCCGCGGACATCGTTGCGTCCCAGGCACTCCCCGACTCTGTCACCTGCAATGCCGACCTCTGGTCGGCATGCATCGGCGGGGCGGCGCCAGCAGACGACTACCTCAGATGGCTCGCAGCGGCCGGGCTGACCGCCGGCGAGCTGAACGACGTGCCGCAGTACCACTTCCTGTCGCCGCAGGCAGCCAACGCCACCGACACCTACGGCGTCCGTGCCATCACTTACGCCGCCCACCGGGGTCGGTGAACTACGACGACGAGCCACCCCGGGGCCGCCTCGGCACAGCCGAATTGGGTGCTGGAGGTGGTCCCCGGTGGAGTTTCGGTGGTTCGACGGACTCAGCCCCCAGACGGTTCCGGCTCAAGGATCTGCGTTCGCATCGTGAAGGCGAGCCACTCGCGGAACCGCTCGGGGGTCCAGCCGGCCCGGTGAACCAGGCGGTGGTACAGCGCAGGATCGACCAGGGTCCACATGATGTCTGCGGCAATCTCGGGGGGGAGGCCGGGGCGGAGTGCCTTCCTTTCCACGAATACCGGGATCGGACCGCTCCGCATCGCGACACGACGTTCGTCTTCCCACTTCTCGTAGAGCTGCCGCGCCTCCGAGTCCACCTCGGCGGCGCCCCGGAGCGCCATCCACAGCTTCGAGGTTCGGCCATTGGTGGCGGTGACGAAGTCGGCGTACATCTCCCCCTGCCGCCAGGGGTCCTCTTCCGCGATGATCCGCCGCAGTTCGGGGCGGTCGATCACCGGGACAGGCTCGTCGTCGCCGGCCATCGCGTAGTCGTATGCGAGGTGGAGCAGAGCCACCTTGTTGCCGACCGAGGTGAAGACCGTCTTCCGCGACACCTCTGCGCGCGCCGCCACCGCATCGATGGTGGTCGCCGCGAAGCCGCGCTCCTCGAACAACTCGCCGGCCGCCGCCACGATCTGCCGGCGGGTACGCCGGGCCTGGCCCGCGCGGAGCTCGGACGAGTAGGACCTCTTGCCGGATTCCATCTTTGGGGTTACTCTCAGTGTAACGAATACGAGGGAAGTCACCACAATATCTCACGGGGAGCCGAGGGATGCGCATCTCGATCGTCGGCGCCGGCCCGGCCGGCACCACCGCGGCACTGTTGCTTGCCCGCCAGGGCCACCACATCGCGCTCGTCGACCGCGACCCCGGCCCCCGTCCCGGCGAGGTCTGGAAGCGTGTCGGCGTGATGCAGTTCCATCTCCCACATGTGCTCCGCGCGCCCGGGCGCAACCTGCTCGCACAACGGCTGCCCGACCTCCACCAGGCGTTGGTGGATGCCGGCGCGGTGGTTGCTGCGCCGCACGGAGGGCCGGAGTCCGCAGCGAACCTGCACGTCCGCCGCGAGGTGATGGAGCGGGCGATGTGGGAGTTCACCAGTTGCGAACCGGGAATCACCCGGGTGTGCGGCCACGCCGACCACGTTGTCCTCGACGACGACCGGGTCACTGGGGTCGTGGTCTCGACCGGCTCGACCCGGGAGACGATCGGAGCCGACCTCGTGATCGACGCGACCGGTCGGGCCGGTCGCTTCGCGGCGGCCTACCGGCCCCAGGTTGAGGGCGGCGACTGCGGGGTGGCCTACGCGTCGCGGCTGTTCCAGCTGCGACCAGGCGCCGATCCCGGCCCGATGAACGGTGGCCCCGGCTGGATGGCGGAGCACGACGGCTTTCTGAACATCATCTTCGTGCACGACGCCGGCACGTTCAGCGTCCTGCTGGCGCGGCTGGGAACGGACCGCGAGCTCACGGCGCTCCGCGACGAGACGGCGTACACAGCCGCGCTCACGCTGCTGCCTGCTGCGGCGGAGTGGACGGACCCGGCACGTGCCTTCCCGATCGACAAGGTGCGGGCCGGCGCCGGACTGGTGAACCACTATCGGCCCCAGACCCGGGAAGTGACCTGCCTACTGGCGATAGGCGACGCCGTCTGCACCACGAACCCGACCGGTGGCCGCGGCGTCACCCTCGCCATGCGCGCCGCAGCCGAGCTGACCGACCTCGTCGGCACCCACCCCGCTCGGGAGTGGGCGGCGAGGCTGGACGCTTGGTCGCTCGAGCAGTTGCGGCCGTGGTTCGAGGAGCACCTGGTCTTCGACCGCGCGATGCGAGCCCGGTGGAATGGTGAGCGGCTGGACCCAGATGCGCAGATCTCCTGGGACCTGGTGGTCGCGGCCAGCACGCAGCGTCCCGATTTCATGCCGACCCTCGGCCCGTTCCTGGGCATGTTCGCCCTACCACACAGCATCGACCCGCTCCGTGACGAGGTCCGGGCCATGTTGCGCAATGGCTGGCGCCCCCCGACACCGCCGGGACCCACCCGAGACGACATAGTTGCGGCGATCTCAGGGTCGCTGTTAACGGTGGCGTCCTAACCCTCTTCGTTCTGTAGCGGCCGCGGGCGCTGTTGCTGATCTTGTCGGTTAGTTCAGATCGGGAACCACGGCGTCACCTGGCGTGGGCGACGGCCGAAGCGAGGGCATCGTCGGCGATCTGTCCCCAGGATCCCGTTGAGCACCTTCCGAGGATCGCGCCACCGCCGCTGCCGACCCGACACCGGCAACAGCGGCTCAATCCGCGCCCACTTCCGATCCGTCAACTCACCCTGACCAGCCATAACCGAGAGGCCGCCGGTCGAGCGCCTCAGCGACGGACGCGGTAGTGGATGTGGGTGGCCTCCGGCGTGTCGATCACCCGAACGATCTCCAACTCGACGCGCGACGGCAACACCTCGAACAGCCGACGGCCACGACCGAACAGCACCGGGATCTGGTGAATCTCCAACTCGTCCAGCACACCGGCCTCGAGCGCCCGTTGCGCCGTGTACGCGCCATGCACCATCACGTTCCGGTCCCCGGCGGCGGCCTTCGCCTGTGCCATCGCGCTGGCGATCCCATCGGTCACGTACGTCACCAACGGATAGTTCGCCGCAGACGGGCCGGGCGGCCGGTGACTGGGCACGAAGATCGGGACACCGTGGTGATCACCGCCCCAGTGGTCGATCTGCTCCGCGGTACGCCGACCCACCAGCACCGCACCGGTCGCGTTCATGTCGTCGAACAACTCCCCGGCCGGCCCGGACGGCCGGTGCGGGTACGCGGTGGCGCCCCACTCGTGCAGCCGGTCGAAGCCCTCGCCGCCAGGGTTGCCCGGTTCGTCGTTCGGACCCGCGATGTACCCGTCGAGGGGCATCGACATGTAGAGCACTGATGCAGACACTTCGACCTCCTGTGGTCTCGATCCAGACTGGTTCCAACCTGTTCGAGACCCGGCATCGGCCAGCGGACCCAAAGCTCAAGCCAAGGCATCAGCAGGTGCGGACGGCGCGCGGTCACCCATCGGGCCTTTCCTTGATCGAGAGGAAGATCAGCTGCTCTCGCGCGGCAGATCGGGACCTTCCCCGCGGAAGCGTCACGCGCACCACGGCGGAGTGCGCCTGCAGGCCGGTGCTCGCTGGACCTCGGTCCGCTGGTGGCGCCGGACCAAGCCTCAAGCCCTAGAGGTGAGGACCTCGCGCAGGGTGGCGGCGAACGCATCGGGGTCGGCGTCACACCTCGGCCGATCGCATGCTCTGAGATGCTGATGAGCCGGGGTCGAGGAAAGCGGGAGCGGGAACCGTGAGGATCGCCGTCATAGGCACTGGCAAGATGGGGCGAGGGTTCGCCCAGGCCCTCGCTCCGACGCACGACGTGGTCCTTGGATCGCGCGACCCGGACAGGGCGGCCGCGACCGCATCCAAGACCGGTGCCTCCGGCAGTGCGACCTACGCCGATGCCGCGGCGAACGCCGACGTCGTCATCCTCACCGTGCCATGGCAGGCGATGGACGAGACGCTCGGCCAGCTCGGCGACCTGCCGGGGACCGTCGTGATCGACGTGTCCTTCCCGTACAGCAAGCGCGAACGGGAGGCGCTGAAAGGACGCTCTACGGCCGAGGTGATACAGGAGCAGGTGCCGAGCGCGAGGGTGTTCAAGGGCTGGAACCACGTCCACGCTAGGCATCTGACCGACCCAGAGGTGGACGGGATCGCCGCGTCCGTGTTGATCGCCGGCGACGATCCGGAAGCGAAGGACATCGTGTTCGCGATCGCGCGGGACATGGGGTTCCATCCCGTGGACGCCGGTCCGTTGAGAGCGACCCGCGACCTGGAGAAGCTCGTTGGCGTGATGCTCTTCGTCAGACTCGGTCCTTTCCGTGTCTTGACGGCCGGGCCCAAACCAGGGGACCGCTAGGAGGGTCTCGGCGTCGGCAGTGCCGGTAGGTAGGCGTCGTCGGCGGCGGGGGAGAACGACAGGCCGGAGCTGGCGACGAGGTCGCGCACGACAGGCGACACGAGCAGCTGGCCGGGCACCGCCCGTTCGGCGAGGCGCACGGCGGCCTCAACGCCCGGGCCGTCGACCACCGGCCCGATCCGCGGCACCTCGGCGATCTGCAGCCCGAACCCCGTACTCCCGCCGAGCGGGCCGCTGAGGACGGATAGCGCGTCGCGGATCGCGGCCGCCGGGCCGTCGTACACGATCACGCTTCGCCCATCGGGCGTGTGCGCCGCGCGGCCCGCAGACAGAGACCCAGCGACAGCGTCAGGGCCGACGACGGCGAGCGCCGCGCCGAGCGCACGGGGTGGGGCATGTGCCGAGCTCAGGTCGGCAAGGAAGCCTTCCACCTGGTCGAGGATCTGATTCGCATCGATGGCGACAAAGTGGTCCGACCCGGACAGTTCGACAAACCGCGCGCCGGGGATGTGCTCGGCCAGGTAACGGCCCTCCTCGACGCGGCTGTCCTGGTCCCCGCTGCGGTGCATGACGAGCGTGGGCACCCGCACCGAGCCGAGCGCGCCACGGACATCGATCAAAGAGTTCATGGCGATCAGCGCGCGTACCGTCGACGGGGTGGCCGCGGCCCGGGCGCGCTGACCCCACCAGCGGGCCATCGCGTCGTCGGCCGACGGGCACATGGCCCGCATGTCTGCCTCCCAGCTCCACTCCACGGCGAGCCGCTCCATGTACTGACTGCGCTCCTCCTGCGTGTATGCCCACGGGTAGTCGTCCGCGCGCAGCCGCCTCGCGTAGCTGCCATAGAGCACCAGCGCCTCGACCCGTTCCGGGTGCATGGCCGCCATCAGAATCGCCATCGGTCCGCCCTCGGAGTACCCGAATAGGACCGCCCGGCGGGAGCCGGCGGCGTCCATCACGGCCAGCACGTCGCGCATCCGCGTTTCCAGGTCCGGCAGGTCAATCGGCCGGTCCGACATGCCGGTGCCGCGCTTGTCGAAGCGGATCAGACGGCCCACCGAGCCCAAGCGGTCGAGGAAGCCGGCGTGCCGCGGATCGGCCCAGTCGAGCTCCAGGTGAGAGACAAACCCGGCCACCAGCACGATGTCGCGGTCGCCGCGCCCGGTGACCTGATATGCGATCTGCAGGCCGTCGCTGATCGCGTAGCGGACCGGCTCGTGTCGAGTGACGGGTGCACGCGCCGCCTCCCGGGCCGGTCCGACAAACCGGTAGCCGCGGCCGTGCACGGTACGGATGAGCCGCTGAGCCTGCCCGCTGTCGCCGATCGCCCGGCGGGCCTGCTTGATCCGGCTGGTGACTGCGGTCTCGCTGACGAACCGCCCACCCCAGACCTTGTCCATCAGCTCTTCTTTGGGCACTACCCGGTCGCGATGGTTCACCAGGTACGCGAGCACCTCGAAGACCTGCGGCTCGACCGGCACCCGTACACCGGAGCGCCGCAACTCGACCCGCGACAGATCGAGTTCCAGATCCTCGAAGGCGACGATCACAGCTCGACGGTAACCCGGCAACGCACAGGCAGCGGTCTGCCCGCGCCGAGCCAAGGTCCCGCGGCAGGAGCGGACGCTCTCACGACGCCCGCATCACCTTGTCTTACAAGGCTGGCGGCTGCCTCTTCGCCGCCGTCAGTCACGCGCCGGCCCGTCCAGGTTGAATGTGGGCTCCCCGACGCCAGCTCGCACAACGATGACATCGGCAGGCTCTGCGGAGGGATTGCTCTCCCGGTGTACGGCACCCTTGGGCACGTACACGAAATCCCCGGGACCGGCCTTCACAGTGTTGGAGCCATTCGGGCCGAACTCCATCTTTAGCGCGCCGCTAAGGACGTAGATCACCGTCTCGTATTCGCCGTGATGGTGCCAGCCGGACACCATGCCTGGCTCGGTACGCACGAGGCCTGACCACGTTCCCTCGGTAGCGAAGGCCTGCTGCCGGTCCATACCTGGTGTGACCGGTCCCGGCTTCCGCTCGGCCGGAGTCACGATCAGGACCGGATCCTGTCGGCTTCCCACGATCACTCCTTTATTCAGGCCGCGACCGAGTACCTGTGCCCGGCTGCTGCACACTGTCAGTCCCTCTTGGAGCATGATCTCCTTGTCCAACGAGTGTCGTCACGGCGACGACCCGCCTCCACACCAGATCTGCTCCTTGACGTTCCCCGATGCCAAGCAGCCCACCCCGGCCACGGCCGCTGGCGCCGGTCATGGGCCGGGTCAGGCTTCTCGCACGGGCGCCATCGCGCGGCTGAGGAGCTGGACGAGGGCGGTGGCCACGGGCTCACCGCCGTGGTCGGGGTTGAACTCGACAAACGTCATGCCCGCCAGGCTCGAGTGGGCGATCAGCACTCGCAGGGCCCGCTCGAGCGCCTCTGGGGTCAGCCCACGTCCGTAGTTGGGTACGTCGGCCGCCGGCAGGGCGAGGAAGTCGAGCACGTCCGCGTCGACATGCAAGATGAACGGCCCGCCTGCCACCGAGTCGAGTGCACGGCCAGCCGCAGCCTCCGGCGATGCCATCACCTCGGCCGCGCCGATGCGCACAGCCGGCACCTGGCCGTGCTCGTCCTCCTCCGCATCGGAGAAGCCGAAGAACACCAGGTGCCGCGGATCCAACAACGGCCGCCGCGGGCCGACCCCGCTAAGCGCAGGGCTCACACCTGGCAGGTCGAGCATGTGCGCCACGCCCATCGCATCCAGGATCGGCTCATCCGGGTGGTCGGCAACCGTCATCAGATCCTGTCCACCGTCGACATAGACCAGCCCGACGTCGCCGTGGCGTTCGACGGCCGCGCTCAGCAGTGCCATCGTCACGGTGCACTCACCGCCCAGGACAAGCGGGACTCGGCCAGCCTGCAGGATGGGCCGCAGCCTGTCCCGCGCCGCCGCTACCACATCGACGACACGAGCCACGTCGTTCGGCGAGCCCGGCCGCCGGTGAGAACGCCACACCACCGCCGGCAGGTCGCCATCGTCGGCAACCGTAAGCCCGGCCGAGCGTAAGGCGTCGACGATCCCGGCCGCTCGAAGAGCCGCCGGCGCCTTCTCCAGCCCCGGCCAGTGGGCCGCGGCGCTCGACGGCACACCCACGACCGCCCAGCTGCGTCCCTCCACGCGCCGACGGTACATGCGCACGCCGACAGCACTGACAAACCAACGCGGCAGGTCCGGATGGTCGCTCGTCACAAGAGTCGAGGCTGCACGGGCGAACGCGGGCACCCGTCAGTCAGTTCTGAGGTGTATGCATTCGGATCTTGGATCTTCCCGGCCAGGGACGACCAAACCCGATGAGTGCTCATCTGCCGGTGAGTCGCCTGAACCCTTTGCGAATCGGTCGGGCAGCGGGGAGCGCTATTGCGCAATGGAAGGGCTGCCGGACGCTTAGCCGCGGCGGGCCCGGGCGCGCCGCTTGCCCTCATGCATCGCCTGCACTCGGGCGACTGGGATCGCTCGGCCTTCCTCGATCAGCTCAGAGCTCAATGACTGTGGGGGAGGCATCCGTACGGTCCACGGATCGCCCTCGCCGAGCATGCGTGCAGCGGTACGTACGGTGAAGTCGGCCGGCACAACGCGATCAAGCTCATCCCAGGCCACCGGGAACGACACCGGCACACCTGGCCGAACGCGCGGGCTGTAGGCCGACACCACCGTCGCCCCACCGGATCGGGTCGAGTCGAGGAACACCTTGCCTTCCCGTTCGTCTCGGACGTACGCCGTTGTGGCGAGTGCCGGATCAAGGCGTTCGGCGCGTGCGGCGATCGCCCTCGTGGCAGCGGCGACATCGTCGATCGTCGCCTGGACATTGATCGGCACGAACACGTGCACGCCCTTCGCACCACTGGTCTTGACCACACCCGTCAACCCGACCTCGATCAGGACCATACGAACAAGTTGCGCCGCATGGACGGCCTGTGCGAAGGCATCCACCGCCGGCGGGTCGAGGTCGAGCACGAGGTGTGTGACGCGATCCCATCGGTCGGCACGAACCAGGGTCGGGTGATACTCCACCGCGCGTTGGTTGGCGAACCACAGCAACGTACGACGGTCGTTGCAGAGCGCGTAGGAGACCTCACGCTTCGATGCCTCTGCCCACAACGGCACCGTCCGCACCCACGGTGGGGTGTATTTGGGGACGTTCTTCTGCATGAACGGCGCCTGACCACGAAGCACCCGTACCACCGACAGCGGCCGGTCCCGGAGCTGCGGGATGATCTGGTCACGGACGGCGTCCAGGTAATCCACGAGATCCCGCTTGGTCGCGTTCGCCCCATCGAAGAGCGGTTGGTCGAGGTTGGTCAGCCGTACCCCGTCCCGCACCTCATCGCTCATCGGACCACCTTCCCACGTCGACGCCGGCCGCTCGGAGATCCTTCACGTCCCTCGCGTTGGTCGCGAGGGACGTGAAGTCCGGGTGCCTCTCGGTGGCCAAGGACCGCCTGCGGGACGGGGTCGACGTGGACCTCACCTGTGAGCGTTCGCATCACACGATCCAGCCACGCAGCTCCCGAAGTCGTTGCCCGCTCGCGGCGCTGGAGGGTGCTCCTGTTCGGGTCTAGCTGGTTGGACCCTCGCCGACGTTCACGATGTTGCCGTCGGGGTCTTTGAACCAGGCGCCCTTGAACGGCCCCAGCTCGGCGATGCCCCGCTCGTCGGTCTTGAGTCCGGGCAGGTCGTACTGCTCGAACGTGACGCCCCTCCCGGCCAGCTCGGCCACCATCGCATCGACGTCCTCGACGAACCAGGTGGCCACGGTCTGCTGGGCACCCCCTGCGAACTCGCTGGGATAGAGCAGGAACCGGGTCCCTCCAGATCCGTATATGACGCCACCGGTCGGGTCCTCCATTTCGGCGTTGAACCCGAGCGTCCCTTCGTAGAAGGCCCGCGCTCGGGCCAGGTCGCCGGTCGCGATCGTGGCGTACACCGGATAGTCGTTGAGCATGCCGATCACCTCCAAGAAGTCGAACGTACTCGCTCCACGACATTTCCCCGAACTGTGCTCGGCGGGCGCTTCAACGGTGGCGTCACGCCGGGCGTGCACGGCGACCGCGGCGCATCCCGGTTGTCGACGAAGTTCCCGGTGCAGGCTGCCGAACGTGCGCGTCAACACCGGAATAGCCCAGATCCCGTGGTGTCGGAGACCGCGCGTTGGCTCCTGAACCCCGTGAAGGCGCAACGGGGATGCGCACCCGCCGTCGGCTGCTGGGCGGCCGCATCGTTCCGGATGGGGATGCAAGGCATCGGTCAGATGTCTCTGGGGTCAGTGTTGGCACCGCACAGCACGACGGCTAGTCGCTCGTCCCGCTGGGCCGCGTGGCGCCCTGAGGTGACCGCGGCCAACGCTGTTGCAGCACCGTGCTCGACGATGATGCGCCAGCGATCCCACAGCAGTGCCCTGGCAGCGATGATCTGGGCCTCGTCGACGAGGATGCTGCGTACGTTGGCACGGCGGGCCATGTCGAAGCCGATGTCGCCGACGCGGCGGGCACCAAGAGCGTCGGCTGCGATGCCGGAGACGGAGACATCTGTTGGCTCGCCTGCGTCCAGTGCGGCTCGAAGCGTCGGAGCGGTCTCGGGCTCGACGGCGACGACCTGGGTGGGCAGACCCTCGAGCGCCGCGGTGACGCCGGCCATCAGACCTCCACCGCCGACGGCCACCACGACGGTGTCAACGGGCTCGGAGGTCTGCTCGAGCAGCTCGAGCGCGAGCGTGCCTGCGCCGGCGGCGATCTCGGGCTGGTCGTAGGCATGGCAGTACACGGCGCCGGTCCGTGTCACGTGGTCTTGGGCAGCCGCGTAGGCAGTCGCGTACTCCACTCCAGCGGGCATGACGGTGGCACCGTACGCCTTCAGACGCGCGACCTTGATCGCTGGTGCGGTTTCGGGGACGAAGACGACGGCCGGCACACCCAGCCGCGCGGCGGCATACGCGTTGGCCAGCCCGGCGTTGCCTCCGGAGGCAACTACGATGCCGACCCGCGGGTCGAGCTGGCCGCTCGCCTGTGCTGCGAGGACTCGGTTGAATGCGCCGCGCGCCTTGAAGGTTCCGGTGTGCTGCAGGAACTCCAGCTTGAACAGCAACTCGCCCGCCAGCTCGCCGCGACCCAACTCCAGCACGGGAGTGTGTCGGACATGGGCACGGATACGTTCACGGGCCGCCTCGACATCGCTCCGGCGGATCACACAGGGACTCTAGTGCCCACCGCGCAGCTGCAGGCCGGCCAAGAACATCAGGGGAATGCAGACGGCGCGAGCACACCCCTCATGCGCTGCCCCACGACCTCACATCGGCGGTTGAGGATGCATTTGACCGCGTGCCAGGTGCGCCGAAGTCCGCTCAGGCCCGACGTCGTCCGCATGCAGTTACTCCAGCCAAGCCTGGAGGGAACCGGCGAAATCACCTGCGGCACCTGGTCCGCGAGGCGCTGCGGACGCGTCCCCAGCGGCTCGTCGTCGGCGAGGTCCGTCAGCAGGAATGCCTCGACCTGCTCATCCCCTTGAATTCCGGCATTCCCGGGATGTGCTCCATCCACGCCAATTCGGCTCGCGCCGTCGATAACTGAGCTCACCCCGTTTCGCCTCGCCGCGACGTCCAGCCGCGAACACGGTCACATCGGCAGCGGCAGGCTCGCTCACGTCTTCGGGATCACGAACTCGTAGCCGGCGTCGTGCAGTGCCGAGATGATGTCGTCGAGAGCCGCAACGGTGTCCGACTGGTCACCGCCACCGTCGTGCAGCAACACGATCGAGCCCGGTGTCACACCGGACATCACCGCCGCATATATCTGGTGTGCGCCGGGCGCCCGCCAGTCCTTCGGATCGACACTCCACCCGAGCGGCGCCTGGTCGTAGGACTCTGCCACCGTGTTGACAACGGCCGAGAAGTTGCCACCCGGGGCCCGGAAGAACGCGACCTCAATCTCGGGCACCGCCGCGTAGATACTGTCCAGAGTCCCCTCGATCTCGGCTCGTATCCGCTGCTCGTCGCGGGTCGACAGCTTGAGGTCGTGGCTGATCGTGTGGTCGCAGAGAGCGTGGCCACGGTTGACGATGTCTTCGATTACCTGGGGGTGGGCCTGCGCGGCTGTTCCGACGACACAGAAGGTAGCTGTGATCCCGTGCGTGTCGAGGACGTCGAGCACCTGTGGGGTGTAAATGGGGGACGGCCCGTCGTCGAAGGTCAGGGCGACCGTTCGGCCGGGCGCGCCCGTGGTCTTGATGACTCCGAGCGCGTCGCGCTGCGGGGGAAGCACAACGGGATCGGCGGCGGCCGACGGTAGCGCAGCGGCTTGCTCGGTAAGCTGATCCGCCGCGGCCAGACCGCCTCCGGCGGATACGTTGTCGACATTGCCGCCAGCGGCGTTGTCGACGACGAACACGAGACTGACCACGACACCGGTGACGAGAATCTTCCAAGATGGGGCCACGCCCACCTCGCGGCAGTAGGTGAACCCGGCGACCCGGGCCCTTCCTCACCAGGATATTGATCACATCGCCGCGATCCGGACGACACGCCCATGCTTAGCAGGTGGTTCGGCAGCCACGTGCCTGACTTAACAGACGGTCATGACGAGAGGGCAGTCGCCGGCCGGTGCAGCATGGACACGCGACACATCTTCCGGGACCGGTGATGTTGGTATTGACGGTAGCCGGGGAGTCATGAGTGTCCGGGCGTGCCGGTTGTCGCCGACCCGTGCAGTCACCCCCTGTGCGAACGGCAGAGAGACCCACCTAGACGGTGGGCCTCTCTGCGTGGAACTGGCCGCCGAGGTCAGCTCAGACCGGGCGCACGTTTTCAGCCTGCGGGCCCTTCTGGCCCTGGGTGACGTCGAACTCGACGCGCTGGTTCTCATCCAGCGAGCGGTAGCCGTCAGCCGCGATGGCCGAGTAGTGCACGAAGACGTCGGCGCCGCCGCCGTCCTGAGCGATGAAGCCGAAGCCCTTCTCGCCGTTGAACCACTTCACGGTTCCTTGAGTCATGGTCTTGCTCCTTCTGTGGTGTGTCGGGTACAGGCCGGCTCGCTCGCCGGTCCTGGGTTGCCGCGACGGTCGTCGTCCCACATCCGGACACCGATGCTCGAAGTCCACGAAATGGAAAACGCCCGACGGAGTAACAATCCGCGGGCGTTCAAGAACGTGCGAGGAAATACTCATGCAACCAACATCACGCTACCACAGCTGGAGACACGCACCCGCATCCTCATTACCAATGGCTCGGTTGCCGTCGGCAGGTCGCCGCGCAGCTGCCCTATTGCGATCGATCCGACGGCGCTTGAGACCAACACGGCGGCCCTGCCTGGGGACCAAGTGCTCCTCAAGAAGAAGCCCGTGGCAAGGTCGCGGCCTGCCGATACACAGACGGCAGATTCGGACGTTGGCGACCGACGAGTCCGGGCGGCGGGCTTGGTCCTATGTGCGGCACTGGCGGACGAAACGATCACCTCCCTGCCTCTGCCAGAGCGGACCGCCACATGCGTGTGGTGTTCCGGGCACGGCCTATCTCCTCGACGTAGAACTTGTTGCCGACCACGATGGTGCTCCCGTCCATCGTCGTGTCACCGACTGCGGACCGTAGTGACACGAACCACACCCGGTGACGCCGTCCATCCACCGTGAGCTGTAACCCCAGACCGAAGTAGAGCCTGGGGAAACGAACTCTCACCTTCTCGACGGGAGCGCTGAACAGCGGATCGGGCCCGGAGCCTTCCCGAGTGAATGTCACGACGCCCTTCGCGAGGGTCAACTCCCCGCGTTCAAACGAGCCCCTAGGGGCCCAGCCTTTCGAGCAAGGACGTAGCGGACCTCAGGCCCTCGTCCATGGACTCCCCAGCCCTCAGGCGTCAGTGTCTCGTCCCGTTGAAACGTCAGTCTCGGGAACCTGGCAGCGCTACGTAGCGCGCTTCGGCGGCCGATGGATGCTGTCAATGCGCGCCAGACACGCATCCTCCGGTCACTAGTCCAGGCTTCAGGATCCGCGGCAGAATCGGACGTCGAGCCGTTGCTAATGCTGTCCGGCGCGCGCAACCGAGACAGCGCCCCGGGTCACGAACTGATCGGCAATCGGGACAGGTTCCAGACACGCCGATGAGGCCGCCGACGATCGCTGCGACGTGGAACGCTGAAGCTCCACTTGAGCAACCGTTGGAGGAGTCGATGAGCGTGCGGCGTCTTGAGGGCATCCCGGGCTTCAACATCGATCGTGTCGCGGCGGCGGCCGGCGATGACCCCGACGTTCTTCGCATGGAGAACCTCGACACCGATATCCCGCCGCCGGCGGCGGCGATGGAGGCGACCCGGGCGGCGGTCGGCGAGGACGAGGCGAACAGCTGGCTGCCGTTCACCGGCCGGGACGACCTCAAGGAGGCGGCGGCGGCTCACATCCAGCGCCGCGGCGGGCCGGGCTACGACGGTCGCCGCGAGATCATCATCACCAGCGGCGAGGGCGAAGCGATGCTCGACGCCCTGTTCTGCCTGACCGACCCGGGCGACGAAGTCATCCTGACGGACCCGACCTACGCGGGCATGATCAACCGGGTCCGGCTCGTCGGGGCGGTCCCCCGGCTCGCTGCGCTGCGGGTCGTCCACGGCTGGTGGCGGCTCGACCTCGACGCGCTCCGCGCCGCGGTGAGTGACCGGACACGTGTCATTTTCATCAACAACGCGTCCTTCCCGACCGGCTGGGTCGCGTCGCACGAAGAATGGGAAGCGATCACCGACCTGGTGACTAGCCGTGACCTGCGTCTGCTGTATTGGGCCGCCTACGAGGGGGTGTTGTTCGACGGCAGGACGGTGATCCATCCGGCTGCCTTTCCCGGGATGCGGGACCGAACCGTCACAATCGGCGACGCGTTGGAAAGGCGAATGATCGCCTGGCGGATCGCCTGGGTCGTCGCCCCCGGAGACCTCGTGAACGACCTGTCTCGCGTGCAGATCTACAACGGGCTCGTGCCCAGCGGCTTCGCCCAGATCGGAGTGCGCGTCGCCCTCGGTGCGCCCGACGAAGACCTGGCCGCCGCGAACGCTGAATGGCAGCGGCGTCGCGACGAGACCCTGCGGCAGCTCGACGGCCTTCCCGTGGTGCCTGCGGCGGGAGGCTGGTCACTTCTTCTCGACGTCGCCGCGCTCGAACTCGACTGTGTCGAGGTCTCCAACCGCCTGCTCGAGCAGAAGGTCGCCGCCACCCCCATGCGCGGCTGGGGCGGCGAGATCGCCGACCGCCACGTCCGCTTCGTGTTCAGCAACGAGCCCGTCCACAGGATCGCGCTCCTCGGCACAAGAGTCCGCGCGGCTCTCGCGGCGGCCCGTCAGCGAACCGATGGAATGGCATGAGCTAACGCTCGCCTGACGCGCACGAGTGGCGCGCGGGCCCAAGCAGGAGGTTCCATCGCACGCTCACAGCGGCAAATGAGTGTGTCTTCGGTGATCAGCGGCATACATTCTTGATGTGCCAGAACCCAGCGAGGTCCGACGCCGTAAGCTTCGTCGACTCGAGAACGGGGTCCGCAAATGTCCTTGTCGCTTGGGATCCCGTCGCCGTGCTCCGCATGAGTGGGACTCTCTCTCCTCAGGCCGCTGGTGAAGCCTCTCGAGGTTGGTCTGGACACTTTCGGGATCGAGTTGGGCCGCGATGAGGCGACCGAGACTTCGGGACGACTCGACGGGGCAAGGGACGCCAGTCGCGCCTAGCCAATCTCCACGACAGCCTCGATCTCGACCGCGAAGCCCAGGGGCAGTGAGGCTGTCTCGCAACACCATTTTGATCAGAGGGGCGAGCCTTCGCGCCACATTGATCAGGTGGCCAACGACAGAGCTGTCGATCAGGAGCGAGTACGCGGCGGGTCGTGGTGGCGGGCCGCCATGGTGATCGTCGTGCCCGTGGTGGTGATGACCGCTGCAGCTGTGTTGGTGCTCATGCGGCCGGTGCATGCCGGCACCGCGGTACTAATCCGTCGCGCCGGCGAGCCGGGCTGCCAGCGTCCTGACGTGCTCGACAAGCTCCGGGGGTTCGTGCACCTGGAAGTCGAACCCTTTGGTTGTCACGTAGATGGCCAACTCGTCCAGCGAGTTGGACCCGGCCCGCAGGGTGCAGCTGTGCTCGTCGACCGGCTCCAGCGCTCCGGTGGTGGGGGCGATCCGCTCCGCCGCGGTCTCGGCGCTGACGT